>DATCNF010000298.1:0-6564 GCA_036565325.1 Candidatus Dormiibacterota bacterium
CTCGAGAGCGGTCGCCGCCAGCAGCTCGCCGTCCGCGTCCAGCTCCGCCTCCAGGAGGTAATCGCCCTCGGCCGCCAGCGGGAGGTTGAGGGCCGTGGCCTGGAGAGCGGGCTCGAAGGCGGTGGGCAGCGCGCAGGCCACCTCGCCGGAGTAGGACTTGCGGCGCACGGCGTCGCGCAGCACCTTCATGCCCGAGCGCTCGGGGTGGCCGCGCCGGCGGCCCACCCACCAGCGGATGCGGGCCGGCCCCGTCACCGCCGGGTCGTCGTTCACCACCACCAGGCGGACCACCACCGGCGTCCCCGGCGGGTAGCCGAAGCCGTGGGGCCAGAGCGGGGTGAAGCCGGAAGGATCGGCGATCAGGCGCAGGGCGCGCATCGACTCCTTGAGCGCCGCGTAGGCCTGGCGCGGACGCCGCGTCGAGTCCAGCATCCCGAAGCCGATGCCCGGGAAGGGGTCGACCAGGTGGTAGACGAACGCACCCCAGCAGCTCTCGAACTTGCGCCGCCGGAACTGGTCGGTGGCGTATCCGACCAGGAACGCCTGGTACTCCTCGGCGGCTTCGGCCATCTCCTCCAGGGATCCGAAACGCGAGGGCAGACCGACCCCGTGGGCCGCCCAGGCGGCGGGCTGGAAGCCGGCGTAGAGCCAGGCCGGGTCCGCGTCCGCGACCGGCCAGCGGCGGCCGAGCTCTGCCCAGGCCGGCGAGCCGGCCGGGGGCAGCGCCTGGGCGCCGTACTCGGAGACCAGGTGCGGCTCCGCGTCCCGCAGCTCCTCCCAGCCGCCGCCCCGCCAGCCCAGGTAGAGGTGGGCGTCGGTGTCCCCGGAGCCGGCGAGCGCGATCCGGGAGGGGTCGAGCTCCTCGAACAGCGCCTTGGCCTCGTGGTCGACGGTGTGGTTCTGGCGCACAGCATGCACGTCGGCCAGGTCGGCGGCGGCGTTCGTCCAGGGCGGGTCGTCGTGCGCCACCCAGGCCGCCAGCGAGGGCCGGTTGCCGACCATCTCCGCCAGCTCGCCGACCTGCGCCCGCACCGCCTCCTCGAAGAAACGGGCGTCCTCGGCGGTCGCGTGGTAGGCGTAGGAGAGCGTCAGCGGCAGATCGGCGACCACCAGCATCCCGGCCTTGTCCGCCTCCCGGTAGAACTCCTCGGGGAGCACGTGGGCGTGCACGCGCAGGGCGTCCAGGCCGGCCTCGCGCGCCAGCTCGATGTCCTCCCGGAAGCGATCCGGGCCGAGCTGGTCGAGCCGGAAGGAGGGCATGTAGTTGGCGCCCCGGAGGAACATCGGCCGCCCGTTGAGGCTCACCCGCCAGCCGTCGCGGGCGGCGCGGACGTCGAGGTCGCGGAAGCCGAAGCTGTCCGTGACCACCGCCGACTCCCGGCCGCCCACGCTGACCGCGGCCTCCACGGAGTAGGCATCGGCGGCGCCGAAGCGCCAGGGCGACCAGCGCCGGGCGCCGGGCACCGAGACCGTCATCGCCACCGTCTGCTCGAGGCCGCCGCCGACGCGAAACTCGCGCCGGAGCCGGATCGGGGCGCCGTCCGGGCCGGCCACCGCCAGCGCCAGCTCGCCCTGCATCTCGCGCCCGTCCAGGTTGCGCAGCCGAGCGCTGGCCTCCAGGCGGCCGACGTCCGCCTCCAGCCGCGGCCGCAGGCGCAGCCAGTCCACCAGCACGCTGTCCACATACTCCAGCTCGACCGGCCGCCAGAGCCCGACCGGGACCTCCCAGCGGTAGGGCTCGGGCAGGCTGAAGAAGGCCCCCGCCGGATACGGCCGAGCGTCGCCGTCGCCGAACCAGCCGAGCAGGTGGCGCTTCCCGGCCAGGTCCGACTCCACCGGCGACTCGCAGCAGACGACCAGCACGTTGTCCGGCTTCAGGTAGGGCGTGACGTCGAAGCCGAAGGGCGCGAAATACCCGTAGTGGGAGCCCAGGAGGCGGCCGTTGAGCCAGACGTTGGCGGCCAGGAAGGCGCCGCCGAAGCGGAGCAGGATGCGGCCGGCGTGGTCGGGCCGCGGGAAGTGGGTGCGGTACCAGATCGCGCTCCGCTCCTCCACGGCCGCCTGCTGGGCGGGGACCTCCACGTGCTCCCAGCGTCCCGAGCGCCCGCTGTGCAGGCCTTCGGCCTCGCCCTCGCCGAGGGGCACCCAGCAGCATTCCCAGCCGCCCAGGGCGCGGCCGCCGGCCCGGCCCTGGCGCAGCGGCAGGAAGAGGCTGTCGTTCATCCCGCGAAGGCTCCGTCTGCCGTTTGGCAGAAGATGACAGGGCGCTCCAGCGCCCTCTCGAAGCCCGGCTCCCGGCCCGCCTCGAGCAGCGCCAGCACGCTGCCCCCGAAGCCCGCGCCCATGATCCGGGCGCCCAGGCAGCCCGGGTGCCCGCTCGCCCGCTCGACCAGTGCGTCGACCTCCGGCGTGGAGACCTCGAAGTCGTCGCGCAGGCTGGCGTGCGACTCGTTGAGCAGCCGGCCCAGCTCCGGCTGGTCGTCCCGCTCCAGCGCGGCCACGAAGGCGTCCACCCGCTTGAGCTCGCTCTCCACGTGGCGCATCCGCTTCGGCATCCCCGCCTCCGCCTCCCGACGGCGCTGGTTGTAGGGGGTGTTGGCGAGATCGCGCTGGACGCCGGAGTCGACGACCGCGATCACCAGCGAGACCGGGAAGGGCACGTAGCGATACTCCAGGGTCCCGCAGTCCAGGAGCAGGGCGTGGCCGGCCCGGCCCAGGGCGGAGGCGAACTGGTCCATCACCCCCACCATGACGCCCCGCGCCTCCCGCTCGGCAGCCTGGCAGAGCAGCGCCGCCTCCGCGCCGTCGAGGTCCGGGCGCAGGCCGGCGGCCATGGAGACCAGGAGCGCGGCCGAGGAGCTGATCCCGGCGCCCGGCGGGACCGTCGACTCGACCACCACCCGCTGCGGGCGGGCGCCCAGGCGCTCAGCGACAGCGCGCACATACGGCAGGCCGTCGGGCACTGCGCTGACCACCTCCCACTCCGGGGCCGGGGTACCGCGGCACGTCGTGTAGCGGTCGATGGCGCAGGGCAGGACGCGGCCGCCCAGGTAGTCGACGTGCTCCCCGATCAGGTTGACGCGGCCCGAAGCGCGCCCCACCCAGGTCCCCTCAGGCTTCACGCAGCTGCTTGGCGGTCTCCTCCGCCCGCGCGTCCAGGATGAAGGCGCCGGCGCCCAGCTCGGACCCCGCCAGGTACTTGAGCTTGTCGGCGGTCCGGTTGGGCGGGTAGAGCTCGACGTGGAAATGGTGGTGGCGGTGACCCCGGCCGGGCGGCCGCGCGTGCATCGCCATCACGTAGGGCAGCGGCTTGTCGAAGAGGCGGTCATAGCGCTGGAGCAGGTTCTTGAGCACGCCCGCGAAGCCCCAGGCCTCCGCGTCGTCGAGGTCGAGCAGCGATCCCAGGTGGCGCCGGGGTGCGATGTGCACCTCGTAGGGCCAGCGCGCGAAATAGGGGACGAACGCGAGCCACCCGCCCTCCTCGACAACCGTGCGCGCGCCCTGCTCCTTGACCAGGACGTCGCAGTAGAGGCAGCGGCCGGTCTTGCGGTGGTGGGCCCGGGAGCCGGCCAGCTCGGTCGCGATCAGCGGCGGGATGAAGGGATAGGCGTAGATCTGGCCGTGCGGGTGGCTGAGGGTGACGCCGATCTCCTCGCCCCGGTTCTCGAACACGTAGACGTAGCGCACGCCCTTCAGCGCGGACAGCTCCCGCACCCGGTCCTGCCAGACCTCGACCAGGTCCCGCACCTGTTCCAGGGGCTGGGCGCCCAGCGAGGAATCGTGGTCGGGCGTGTAGCAAACCACCTCGCAGCGGCCCTGGTCGCCGGTGTAGGCGGGGAAGCGGTTCTCGAAGACGGCGATGTGGTAGTCGGGCTCGGGGATCTCCGTCTCGGCCTTGCCCGGCGGCGTCGGGCAGAGCGGGCAGTGGTCGGCGTCCGGGTGATAGGTGCGCTCCTGGCGCGCGGGCGCCACCGTCACCCATTGCCCGAGGAGCGGGTGCCAGCGCAGCTCGCTCAAGCTTTCTTAGAGGGCCGCGCGTAGTAGATGAGGTAGCGCCCGTCCGGCTTCTTGACCACGCGCCTGGTTAGCCGGGAGGGCGCCGCCATCGCTGGGCAGTGTAGGCGGCGCCGCAACGGCGGATAACCCGGGACATCTGTCCCAGAACACGCCTGCAACGGCGGATAACCCGGGACATCCGTCACCACGGACCGGGCCCGCCAATCCGGGGATAGACTTACGCGTGCAGGCGGGCTGGGCCCGCCGAGTCCACTGCCCGTGTGGCGAAGGAGGTGAGGCGAAAGTTGGATCACCCTAGTCGTGGAGCCAGCCGCCTCGTTTGCCCGCCGGGAGCTATGGAGGGCCTGGCCCTCTAGAGGCTCTCGACAGATCACCTCTGGCTCCTGGAGTCGGAGGCGGCTCTCCGCGAGCAACGTCCGTCCACAGGGACGGGGGACCGGGACCTTCGGGTCCCGGTCCTTTTATTTCCTTATTGTGGAGGCCAGTGCAGGACCTCGCCGAGCTCATCAATGCACCCTGAGGGCTGGGTGCGCGAGATGGGCCTCCACCTCTCCCTGGCGACCGCCGAAGAGGTCCGCTGCGAGTGGGAGGTTGGCCCTCAGCATCTGCAGGGCTACGGCATCGTCCATGGCGGAGTTCACTGCGGCGTCATCGAAACCCTCGCCTCGGTAGGCGCGGCGGCCTTCGCAATACCGCGAGGCCAGGCCGTGGTCGGCCTCGAGAACACCACCTCCTTCGTGCGCGCGGTGCGCGCCGGCACCCGCCTGCACGCGGTCGCGGTCCCGCTCACGCGGGGTCGCAAGTCTCAGCTCTGGGAGGGGCGCATCCTGGACGAGGAGGACCGCCTGGTCGCGATCGGCCGCGTGCGCCTCCTCTGCCTGCCTGCCGCCGAAGCGCTCGCTGGAGAAGCGCCGACCGTAAAGAGCTAGCGACCTCCCTGGATGTAGCCCAGGATGATCTCGTCGATCAGGCGTTCCACGGGGGCCAGGTCGTCGGTGAAGACCTGGCCGTGGTAATCCGACAGCCGCAGCTTGCCCTCGCCCAGCGCGCTGGACGCCACTTCCTGCCAGAGGGGGTCCCGGCCGAGCACCAGGTTGGCGCTCACGTCCGCGGTCGTGGTCGCCTCCGTGGTGCCGTAGATCAGGGTGTTCGAGAACGCGGGCACGTCGAGCAGGTAGACCTGGTCGAAGGTCGCGCTCATGGTGCTGGCGAGCGCTCCCACCAGCCGGTAGTCGGTGCGCGTCCGGCCGGCGTTGACCACCGCCACCCCGCCGGGGGCCAGGTGGGACCGGGCCAGGTCGAAGAATTCCCGGGTCGTGAGATGGAAGGGGATGTAAGGCTGGCGGTAGGCGTCCATCACGATCACGTCGTACTTGTCGGTCGCAGGCCGGGTGGCCAGCCAGTAGCGCGCGTCCTGGACCTCGACGTGAGTCCCGGTCTCGGCGAGGTGGAAGTAGCGCCGGCCCACGTCGACGATGTCGGGGTCGATCTCGACGCCGGTGATGTCCACCGAATCGCCGAAGGCGGCCCGGTCCTGGCGCGCGCTGGTCCCGCCCGCCAGCCCCAGGATCAGCACCCGCCGCGGCGCCGGCTCGGCGGCGACCCGGGCGCGGAACGCGGAGGCGATGACCATGTAGTCCCAGGGGCCGCCCGTGGTCAGCGATCCCGGGTCGTAGATGGAGTGGATGGCCTGGCCCTCGTTGAGCAGGAGCTGGGTCTGGGTGCCGACCTGCACCACCTGGATGTACTGGTACGGCGACTCCTTCTCGTAGAGCAGGCGGCCCTGCTCGGGCGGCTTCACCGCGGGCGGCAGGAAGACGCCGGCCAGCACCACGATCAGGGCCAGCGCCGCATACCAGCGGCGCTTGGGGATCGGCCAGAGCCCGAGCACCGACGGGAGCAGGAGAGCCAGGCTGAAGCCGACCAGCGTGGGCCGGGTCCCGTAGGTGGGTATGAACCAGAAGACCGGTAGGAAGGTGCCCAGGATCGACCCGGCCGTGCTCAGCGAGTAGACGGCGCCGGCCGTGTTGCCGCCGGTCTGCACGTCACGCAGCAGGAGCCGGATGGCGAACGGCGAGACGCAGCCGAGCAGGATCACCGGCACCGCGAAGAGCGCCATCACCGCCAGCAGGGTGCCCAGCACGAGCCCCGCGTCCAGTGTCTTGAAGCCCTGCTGGGCGTTGAGCAGGATGGGGTAGGAGGCCAGCGGGATGAGCCCGATCCAGAGCCCCGCCCAGGCGGTCAGCTGGAAGAGCAGCTCGTCGCGCGGGTAACGGTCGGCCAGCCGCCCGCCGATCACGTACCCCGCGCTCAGGTAGACCAACACCAGGCCGATCAGCACTCCCCACACGTAGAGGCTGGTCCCGAAGTACGGCGCCAGCAATCGGGAGGCGCCGAACTCCACTCCGAGCGAAGCCATGCCGGAAACGAAGACCAGGGGCAGCAGCAATCGTCGGGAGAGGGGCAACGCGCCCTCGAGAATAGCGACCACCGAATTAAGGCAGCGGCTGTTCCTCCGCCCACTTGCGGGTCTTCTCATCCATTGGG
>DATCNF010000299.1:0-1963 GCA_036565325.1 Candidatus Dormiibacterota bacterium
GGCTGGGGCCGCGCGACGTCACGCCCCAGGCCACCGCGGCCGTGCTCGACTTCGAGGTGCCGGGGCTGTCCGAGGCGATGCGTCACGCGGGCCTGGCCAGCACGCCGCTGGCCGCGCTCTCGCGCGGTGTCGCGGGCGTCCGCGGCGGCACGCTGATCGTCAACCTGCCGGGCAGCGTGCGCGGCGCCACCGAGTCGCTGGAGGCCGTGCTGCCCGCCCTCCCGCACGCCGTCAAGCTGCTGCAGGGCGACACCGGGCACTGATATGAACATCAACTCCGACCTCGGCGAGGCGATCGGCTTCGACGCCGAGATCCTGCCCTACATCGACAGCGCCAACGTCGCCTGCGGCGTGCACGCGGGCTCCGCGACCGAGACCATCGCGACCGCCCGGCGCTGCCTGGAGCTGGGCGTCGAGGTGGGCGCGCACCCCGGCTACGACGACCGCCCCAACTTCGGCCGCGTGGAGATCCCGCTCTCGCCCGAAACGCTGGCCGACCTGGTGCGCTTCCAGGTGGCGGCGCTGGCCGCGCTGGCGCCGATCGCGTACATCAAGGCCCATGGCGCCCTCTACCACTACTGCCAGAACCGGCCCGACGCCGCAGACGCGCTGGCCCGGGTGGCGAGGGAGTTCGAGACCGGGTTGCTGGGGCAGCCGGGCTTCGAGATCCTGGCCGCCGCCGGGCGGGCGGGCGTCCCCGCCTATCGGGAGGGCTTCGCCGATCGTGCCTACCTGCCCGACGGGAACCTGATGCCGCGGAACCGACCGGGTGCGGTGCTGCCGCCGGAGCAGGCGGCCGAGCAGGCGATCCAGTTCGCCCGCGAGGGCCGTTTCGACAGCATCTGCCTGCACGGCGATTCCCCCGGGGCGGCCGAGGTCGCGAAGGCGATCCGGGAAGCGCTCAAGAGCGAGGGCATCGCGACCGGGCACCTGCTACCCAACGCTCGATAGACTCCAACAGGATGCTGGAGGTAGGGACCCGGGCGCCGGACTTCAAGCTGGCGTCGACGGGCGGCCAGGAGGTCGAGCTCTCCGAGGCGGTCAAGCGCTACGGGGCGACCATCATCGCCTTCTACGTCCTCGACTTCACCCCTGGTTGAAAGACCGAGCTGACCGAGTTCCGGTCAAGGTGGGACGAGATCCAGAAGGCCAACGTCGGCCTCTACGCGGTCAGCGTCGACTCCGTGTTCAGCCACGGCGCCTTCGCCGAGCAGCTGGGCGGCATCCCCTTCGAGATGCTGGCCGACTTCGAGCGCAAGGTGGTCACCGAGTGGGGCGTCCGCCGCGACGACGTCGAGGGCTACCGCGGAATGCCCAAGCGCTCGGTCTTCATCCTCGACCGCGAACAGGTCGTCCGCTGGACCTGGGAGCGCTCTCCGGAGCACCCGCTGCCCGACTTCGAAGAGGTGATCGCAGAGGCTAAGAAGGTCGCCGGCGCGTGATCACCAGGGTCCCCGCCACCATGTCGTGCAGGCCCTGGCCGCGCTCGGTGAAGGCGATCATCAGGAAACCCACGCCGACGATCAGGAAGGAGAGCACCTTCGCCCAGTAGCGGGCGTTGGCGCGCAGCCAGGAGATGCGCGCGCCCTGGCCGTCGGTGACCTGGATGCCCAGCGTCCGCTTGCCGACCGTGCCCTGCCACCTCGAGGCCTCGGCCAGCGTGTAGTAGAGCCAGGTCATGACCAGGCCCAGCCCGTAGTAGGAGAGGTTCACCCAGCCGGGGATGGCCTCCGGGAAGGTGTTCACGGTCTGGCCGCCGACCGAGAGCAGGACCCCGGCGAGCACGAACGTGATGATCGCGACCACCGCCACCCAGGCGCCTAAGCCGATCACCAGGTCGAGCAGGAAGGCCACCAGGCGCCGCCCGAACCCGGCATAGGGCAGGGCGGGCGCCGCCGCTCGCGGCGAGGGGGCGTAGCCCGGCGGCGCATAGGCGGGCGCTCCGTAAGCGGGCGCGTAGCCC
>DATCNF010000300.1:0-3396 GCA_036565325.1 Candidatus Dormiibacterota bacterium
GTGCGTGCAGCTCTCCGCCATCACCTCGCGCGTGCGTGCGATTCGATCGGAGATGGAGGTCGAGACGCTGACGCCGATCACCTGGGCCTCGCTGCCGGCCAGGGCTAGGCCCAGGGTGAGCCCGGCCAGCGTGCCGCAGGAGCCGGCCGCGCAGACCACGTAGCGGGGCCGCAGGTCGCGCTCGGCGAGCTGCCCCACGAGCTCGAACGCCCCGCGCACGTAGCCCAGCGCGCCGATCCCATTGCTGCCACCGCTGGGGATCAGGTAGGGCCGGCGGCCGGCCGCGCGCAGCTCGGTCGCCAGCTCGGCCATCCGATCGGCGGCTGACTGGCCGGCGGGAGCGAAGGTCCAGGTCGCGCCCAGGAGCTGGTCCAGGACCAGGTTGCCCTGCACGGCCTCGACCGCCGGGCCCGTGAACACCAGCTCGGCCTCGAGACCGGCCACCCGGGCCGCCGCCGCGGTGGCCCGGCAGTGGTTGGACTGGGGTCCCCCGACCGTGACCAGGACGTCGGCCCCGCCGGCCACCGCATCCGCCACCAGGTACTCCAGCTTGCGGGCCTTGTTGCCGCCCAGGGCCAGGCCGGTGTTGTCGTCGCGCTTGACCAGCAGCCGGTCCAGGCCGAGCGCGTCCGCCAGGCGGGGCGTCTCCTGCAGGGCCGTCGGGGTGTTGGCCAGCTCGAGCCGAGGCAGGCGCTCCAGTTCGGGAAGCATCGGTACCAAGCATATTGCGGGTGTGCCAGCTTGGAATTTCGAAGCGGAAAGTGCGCAATCATCCGAGGGGCTGCATCGTTCTGGTTTGCGAGGAGATTCAGCAATGCTTCCCAAAACCAAGCAGCGAGCGACCCCGAGTCCGGCCGTGAAGACCGCCGCCGTGGAGCGGTTCCTGGCGACCGAGCCCGACCTCCACACCCAGCTGGAGACGCTTCTCCACCAGGTCTGGGAGTGCGAAGCCGAGTGGCGCCTGGACGACCGGATCGACCTCGCCCTGCATCAACCCCGGCGCTAAAACACCCCACCCCCTCGCAGCGGCGCTGCGAGGGACCTCCCCACCAAGTGGGGAGGAGCTAACCTGCGTCCGGCATGTCTGCCGGATCAGGGGCCTGGCGGCTCGCGCGGCACCGGTCCCCGGTCGAGGAGCGGCCCGCAGCCGTCTCCCGCAGCCGCTCCAGCTGGGACTGGGGCCTGGCCGCCGCCACCTCCGCCTCGATCGCGGGCTTCGCCTGGATCCTGAGCACCCAGCTCCGGCTCATGAACAGCTTGAGCGCCCCCGCCTGGGACCTCGCTTACGACCACAACGTGATCTGGAACACGGCCCAGGGCCGATGGTTCGAGACCAGCTTCGCCACCCGCAACTTCCTGGGCATCCACTTCGAGCCGATCATGGCGCTGATCGCCGTCGTGGAGCGGTTCTGGCCCCACCCGGCCGCCCTCCTGATCTTCGGCGCCGCCGGCCTGGCGGCGGCCGGACCGGCGGCCTATCTGATGATCGGCGCGCTGCTTCCCGAGCGCCCCGGCGTGCGCTGGCTGGCGGCGGCGCTGGGCGTGCCGCTGCCCTACTGGGTTGCCGTCCAGGAGGCCGCGGGTGACCAGTTCCACCCCGAGAACCTGGCCCTGGCACTGGCTCTCTTCGCGGCCTGGGCGGGGATCCGCGGGCACCGGAAACTGATGTGGGCGTGCGCCGTGCTGGTGCTCTGCTGCAAGGAGGACCAGGTCTACACGCTGGCCACGCTGGGGCTGTTGGTGATCAGCCGCGGTGCGCCCCAGCTCAAGGTTGACGGCCGGCGGCTGATCGCCCTCTCGGTGGCCTGGCTCGTGATCGTGACCGGGATAGTCCAGCAGATCATCCGCAGCGGCGGCTACTCCGACTTCGTGTACTACCGCTGGCTGCTGCAGCCGACGGCGCTCGGCATCATGCAGGCGCTGGACCGGCCCGAGGCGCTGCGGATCCTGGCGGTAGCCCTGGCGAGCCTTTTCTGCCTGCCGCTGCTGGCCCCGCGCTGGCTGCTCCTGGTCATCCCGCCCTACCTGGCCGACGTGTTGAGCGGCCACATCCCGGAGAACGACCTCCACCTCCACTACGTGCTGATCCTGATGTTCCCGCTCGTGGTGGCGGGCGCCATCGGCGCCTCCCGCCTGCTCGCCCGCGTGGACCTGCGCGGACCCATCCTGCTGGCTGCCGCTGTGCCCGGCCTCGTCCTCGGCTATGGCATGGGCCGCCTGCCACCCGACCTGCGCAGCGCCACCCTCCTCTACGGCCGGACCGACGCGGTGGCCCAGCTGATGGGAGCCAAGCAGGCGGTGCCGGCCAGTGCGCCGGTCGAGGCCGACGACTGTCTGGCCGTCTGGTTCGCCGACCGCCGGGTGATCAATGACTTCCCGGACAAGCTCGACCCCAGCCGGTACGTGGTGATCGACCGCCAGGACTGCCAGACGGGCCACGTCTCGGGCCAGAAGCGGGCTCAGGCCCTCGCCCAGCTCGGCAGCGACGGCCGGCAGCTGCTCTACGACGACGGCCGCTTCGAGGTCTGGAGCCCAGCGCCCTAAAGAAGACGCGCGCGAGCGCCCAAAGTTCGATTATCATCGAACCGTGGTTCGATCACCGTCGAACGTTGGGGTCGAGATCGAGGTCTGGGACTCGGTCGTGATCGAGCTCATCCTCACCATCTCCGCGTACCAGCATCCCTTCCACTGGGACTCCCTGGAGGCCGGCAGATCGGGCTTCCAGCGGATCAAGCAGGGCATGTCGCCCGAGCTCAGGACGGTCCTCGCGGACCTGGACTTCACCGGCCCGCGCGTCCATGCCTGGGGCGCCCTTGCCGGCTGGTCGTGGAAGCACCGGCTCCAGGACCTGGAGGCGGCGGCCGCGGCCGTCGAAGCTGCGCCGGATGCCGACGCGGCCACCTGGATGGATTGCCTTCCGGACGCGTCGCGCCCGGATGCCGACCTGGTGCGCAACCGGGTGGCGAGGGCGATCCGGCTCTGGCGCCGGGATCTGCTCGGCAGCGGTGAGGCGGCGTTGCGTGAGCGCCTGCACCAGGAGGCCGAGGCCAAGCGGGAGCTGGCCCGCCAGGTGCCGATGGAGCGCCTGATCGAGCTCGCCACCAACGGCATCGTCTGGCGACCTCAGCCGGGCGTGGAGCGCGTGGTCCTCGTCCCCTGCGCGGTCATGAGCCCCTGGTCCAACCACGACCGGATCGATGACGCGCTGCTCTTCACGTTCCCGCTGGTGGACGGGATGAGCGACCCCCTGCAGCGCATCCAGCGCCTGTCCTGGGTGCTGGCCGACCGCAGCCGCCTGGCTGCCCTCCGGCTGCTGGCGGAGCGCACGCTGACGCTGCAGGAGCTGGCCGACGAGCTCGGCGTGCGCAAGTCGACGATGCATCACCACCTGGCACC
>DATCNF010000301.1:0-9650 GCA_036565325.1 Candidatus Dormiibacterota bacterium
GTCTCGGCCGGTGAGCCGGCGCCGGCCTGGGCCACCACGAGGCCCGCCAGCTCGCCTTCGACCAGGATCGGGGTGCCCACCGCGGTGGTGCTGCCCATCGCCTTCAGCAAAGCCCGGGCGCGCGAACCCAGCGGCGTGGACCGGAAGGCCCGCAGGATCAGGGCGGGAGCTTCGAGCGGCACCGTGAAGCCATCGTTGACCCGGACCAGCGCGTCCTCGACCGTGATCCAGAGCGCGCCCTGGGAGGCGGACAGGGCGCGCTCGACGAGGGACGCCATGGCGGCCTGGGTGTCGGCCGGACGGGTGATGTCGAGCTCGGTGAAGGCGGCGACCGCTTCCAGGGTGCGGATGCGGTCGCGGGTCTCGGCGCCCAGCCGCGCGTTCTCGATCGCGATCGCGGCGTGGCGGGCGAACTCGACCGTCCCCGAGGCGGCCTCGTCGACCGGGGTCCCGGCGTGCACCGAGCCCAGGGCGCCGACCATCGTGTTCGAGTACCAGAGGGGCACCAGGGACCAGGCACTGGCGCCGCGCTGCCCGCTGAGCGGCGCGCGCGGGGTCTCGGGCCAGCCCCCCTGCCGGCCGCGGCCCGCCCACTGCAGCACCCGGGCCGCGGTGGAGTCGCCGCTGGAGGCCTCGGCGGTGATCCGGCCCTCGGCGTCGAAGGCCCAGCAGGCCGCGCCCGCGGCGCTCAGCATGTTCCGGGCCTGGTCGGCGATCGAGGCCACCACGCCGGCCAGCTCGTGGCCGGCCAGGGCGGCCACCTCCTGCATGCGCACCGAGTGGGCCAGGGCCAGCTCGTTGGCGCGGTGGAGGCGGACGGTGCGCAGCGCGATGCCCACGATCGGGGCCGCGCTCTCCAGCAGCCGGACCTCGTCCTCGGAGAAGGGGTTCTCCTCGAAGCGCTGCGCCGAGAGCGCGGCCACCACGCGGTTGTCCTGCACCACCGGCACCCAGACCACCTCGACCGGCATCCGCTGGTCCTGGGCTCCCGGCCAGCCCGAGCCCGGCCGCCGCGCCTCCTCCGGCACGTGGCCGACGAAGGTCTGACCGGTCTCTTGCAGCTTGCGGAACTGGACCGTGCGCTCGACCGGCTTGGGCTCCAGAACCTGGGTGGCCATGCCCTGCTCGGAGCCGTAGCCGCCCAGCAGGCCGTCGGGATCCAGGTAGACGAGCAGGAAGTTGTCCGCGGTCACGTATTCCCGGGCGGCGGTGAAGATGGCGTTCGCGATCTGGGCCTCGTCGGCGGAGCCCGCGACCCCCAGCTCGAGGACGTGCAGGGCCTCCAGGCGCCGGCGCTCGGCCTGCGCGGCCGCGAAGTACTCGGCGTTGGCGAGGGCCAGGCTGACGTGGGCGGCCACGTCCTGCAGCAGGTGGACGTGCCAGTCGGTGAAGACTCCTGCCCGGTACGACTGCAGGGAGAGCAGCGCGGTCACGCGCTCCCCGCGGCGCACGGGCACCCAGACGATGGAGCGGGCGGCCACCCGCCCGCGGCGGTCGGCGTCGGCCACGTAGACCATGGCGCCGCCGGCCTCGACCAGGCCCCCGGTCGGGTGCTGGGCCTCGACCCGGGTCGCCCAGGGCGAACGCCGGACCAGCACCGGCTGCCCGGTCTCGTAGGCCTCGCGGGAGGGCCCGGAACCGGCCAGGGGCACCGTGTACACGGTCTCATTGCCGTCGATCCAGCTGTAGCCGTCGGCCATCGGGCCCTCGTCGGCCTGGTGGATGGTGGCGAGGCCGAAGAACTCGAACTTGAGGTGGCGCGAGAGCTCCTCGCGCAGGGTGCGCATGATCGACCAGCGGTCGAGGCTGGACGCCAGCCGGCGCCCGACGGCGTTGACCACCTCCAGGCGCCGCCTCTGCGCCTCCAGGGCGGCGTAGCTGTGGGCGTTGCGAAGGGCGAGCGCGACCTCGTCGGCGACCTGGCCCAGGAAGGTGATGGTCGAGTCCTCGTAGGCCTCGGCGTCCTTGCTGTGGATGGAGAGCACGGCGCGGGTGTCGCCGCCCTCCAGGACCGGGACCCAGACGCCGGAGCGATAGCCGGTGCCGGCGAGCTCGGCCTTCAGGTGGGCGCGCGGGTCGTCGAGGATCGAGCGCGGGATCGCCACCCGGGGCGAGCGGCGCGGGATGCGCAGGAGCAGCGGCTGGCCGTCGCCGCTGCGCAGCACGCGCACGGTGCCGGGGGCGTCCTCGTCGGGGACCACCAGCTCGACCACGTCGACCGGCAGCAGCTGGCTGAGCGTCTCGTGCAGCGCGGAGACCACGCCGCCCTCGTCGAGGGTCGACGCCAGGGCCCGGGCGACCGCGTTGAGGGCGCTGAGGCGGACCGACTGGTTGCGGGTGACCTCGTTGAGGTAGGCGTTGGCGGTGAGGACACTCAGGTCGCGGGCGACCTCCTCCAGGAACTCGATCTCGGAGGGCGGCACCACCCGGTCCTCGTGGGACTGGTACAGGACGGCGCCGATGACCGCCTCGCCCTGCTTGAGGGGCGAGAAGATGATGGTGCGAGGGATCTTGCGAGCGCCGGGGCCGCGGGCGCGCTCGGCGCCCACCTCGACCGGCGGGTGGATGACCTCGGTCTTGCCCGCCTCGTAGAAGGGCGCGAAGAGCGACTCCACCATGAGCCGCCGCTGGACGTCCTGCAGGATGCCCTGGTCGACGCCGACCGCGTGGTACCAGCCTTCGCGCTCGAGCACGGTGAGGGCGACCACGTCGTAGCCGTACACCGACCGCAGGTACTGGTAGAGCACCTGAACGATGTCCGCTTCGGTGGCGCAGCTGCGCAGCGCGGCCACCAGCCCCTGGCGGGTGGAAGCCGTCGAATAGGTGGCCGGCGCCAGGGTGTCAGCCATCGCCGTCGATATACTGCCGCAAAGCTGTGCCGTTCACGCCACCCAAGCCTCTCGAACCGCCCCCGGGGGACTTACGCGGGTCCTCGGTGCTGGTAGTGGACGACGAGCGGGCTTGGCGCGTGATCCTGGAAACAGATCTGCGGATGCTGGGATACAAGGTCTCGGTGGCGCAGGATGCCACCGAAGCGCTGGAGGTGGCCAAGAGCTCCAAGCCGGAGGTCGCGATCATCGACCTGATGCTGCCCGAGCCCATGGACGGCTGGGCACTGCTGGCGGAGCTGAGAGCGAGGGGTATGCCGCTTCCTGTCATCTTTTACACGGCCTACCCGGTATTCCCATCGGGGACAGAGGACCCGGATGTGGTGGGCTATATGAGCAAGGCGGTCGACAGAGCCGACCTTTACGCGTTGCTACCCCCGGCAATCCGCCGGTGGCGGGATCGCCGAGGGTAGCTAGAAAGTCGTTGGCGTTAGCCGGCGACTAGCCGACTAGAACCACCAGTCTGCGCCGGCGGACAGCGCAAAAGCGGCCAGGACGCCGACGGCCAGCGCGGCGCTGATCAGGCGGGACTTCCAGGTCATTTTAGTTTTGACTCTCCTTTTTCTGAGTTTAAAACCCACCGAAGATGAAGCCGAGAAACCCGCCGAAGAACCAGTCCGCGCCGGAGGCGAAGGCCAGTGCTCCGAGAACACCCAGGGCTGAAGCGACCTGGGCCACGTTCTTGAGCGAGTTCGTCGAAATGTTTCCCATCCCCATTGAGATCTGGCCGTGAGTATGGGGCGCCCGGACGATCGACCAGTTAAGATTCGGTAAATTCTTGTGTACTCGCTTGGGTTTCCCAAGCTGTTGCCGCCGCAACCCCACTAGCAGCATTCTAGCCATCAGACTCCCAGTTGATGCTTCGTAACCGCACACCGGTTCTGCCTCCCCTTCCACCCGGCCTCGAGGTCTATCGACCGGCCGAGGTGCTGGGCTCGCGCGTCCTGGTGGTGGACGACGAGGTGCCCATGCAGATGCAGCTTCAGCTCGATCTCAACGACCTCGGCTACCAGCCCAAGGTGGCCGGCAGCGCGGACGCCGCCAAGGAGATGCTGACCCGCGAGCGGATGTCCGGGGTGCTGCTCGACCTGGTCCTGGACGAGGGCGAGGAATCCGGCTTCGAGCTGCTGCGCTGGATCCGCCAGCACCACCCCGGCCTGCCGGTGATCGTGCTCTCCGCGGCCCAGGTCAGCTCGGCCGCCATCCGCAAGGCCTACGAGCACGGCGCGAGTTCGTATTTCGTCAAGGGCAACGTCCCCATGGCGCACATCTACTCGGACCTGGCCGCCCGCCTGGTGGAGACCGGCACCGGGCGCAGCGGGAGCTACATCTTCGGGCGCCTGGAGTTCGATCCCACCAAGCGCACGATGAGCGTGGGATCCAAGAACACGAGGCTCACGCCGCAGCAGACGGCCCTCGTGGTGCACCTGGCGCAGGGGTCCAAGCCGGCAACCGCGGGCGACCTCATCAGCGCCGGGCTCTTCCGGCCCGACGCCGCCCGCTCGACCGTCCACAGCGCACTGCTCACCCTGCGCCGCAAGCTCGACGACCTGGAGCCCGACCTCGGTTCGCGGTTCCTGCTCTCGACGGCCCGCGGCTACAGCCTCGGCCAGGTCGTTTAGGCCGGCCGCCAATGCACACCCCCTTGGAACTTCCGCGGCCCTCTCAAGCCACGCTTGACGAGGTCGTCGAGAACCGGCGGCACTTCCACCGCCACCCTGAGATCAGCTGGTCGGAGAGTGAGACCTCCGAATTCATCACCCGGCGCCTCGCCGACCTCGGGCTCCGGATCGACGAGTGCCCGACCCCCACCGGCGCCGTGGCCTTCCTGGACACCGGCCGGCCGGGTCAGACCGTCCTCCTGAGGGCCGACATCGACGCGCTGCCCATCCTCGAGGAGTCGGGAGTCGGCTTTGCCTCGGAGGCGGACGGGCGCATGCACGCCTGCGGGCACGACGCGCACGCGGCGATCCTGCTCGGGGTCGCGCGCACCCTGGCCGAGTCGGCCCCCGGCCTCTCGGGGTCGTTCCTGTTCGTCTTCCAGCCCGCCGAGGAGATCGTCGCGGGCGCGCGCGAGATGATCGCCA
Source organism: Candidatus Dormiibacterota bacterium (assembly GCA_036565325.1). GTDB lineage: Bacteria > Chloroflexota > Dormibacteria > Dormibacterales > Dormibacteraceae > CF-28. Next base: position 4,976 of record DATCNF010000301.1, read on the forward strand.
AGGGCGTCCTCGACCGCTATGACGCCAGGGCCTGCCTCGGGCTCCATACCTGGGCGCCGGGGAACAGCGGCTTCGTGCTGGCCCGGCCCGGGCTGCAGTGGTCGGGCTCCGACGCCTATGACATCGAGCTGACCGGGCCCGGCGGGCATGGAGGCGTCATCAAGCGGGCGGGCAACGTGATCGCGGCCCAGGCCTTCCTGCTGGAGCGCCTGCACTCGGTGGTGGAGGGGATGGAGTACGAGGGCATCGAGTGCCACACCACGGTCGGCGACATCCGCACCGATGGGGCCTGGAACGTGGTGCCGCGCCGGGTCACGGTCAAGGGCAGCCTGCGCACCTTCACGCCGGAGATGCGCACGGAGGGCCTGCAGCGCCTGCGCGACCTCATGCTGGAGACGGACACCGAGTTCGAGATCCGCTCGGAGCTCAAGCTGGTCCACGGCACCATCCCGCTCTGGAACGACCCCAACGTGACCCGCACCGTGCTCGAGGTCGGCCACGAGCTGATCGGGGACCGGGCTCAGCACCTGGGCAAGCCGCTGACCGTCAGCGACGACATGGCGGAGTTCCTGACCCGGATCCCGGGCTGCTACTTCATGCTCGGCTGCCGGCCCGCCGACGCCGAGACGCCGCCCGCGCACCACTCCCCCACCTTCCGGATCGACGAGGACGCCTTCGCCGCCGGCGTGAAGGTGCTCGCCGGCTCAGCGGCTCGAATCGCGGCTGAATCGAGGGCCTGACCCACTAGACTGCCGCCCGCATGCTCTTCCTGGTCGCCGCGCTGGCCGGCCTGCTCTTCGGGCTGGCGGCGGGCGGCAGCCTCAACAACCTGGGCGCCATCCGCTTCCGCTGGCCGCTGGTCCCGCTCTTCGCGCTGATCATCCGCGACATCGGCGTCAACACGCCGCTCGCCTTCACGCCCTGGGCGCCGCTGCTCTACGTGACCGGCCTGACGGTGCTCCTGGCCTGGGCGCTCTGGCACCGGCAGCGGGTGCCGGGCCTGGTCATCGTGGCGGTCGGGATGCTGCTCAACCTGGTCGTGATCGCCGTCAACTTCGGTCACATGCCGGTGTCGCTGGCGCTGGCCGACCGGGGCCCCATCGAGCTGCTGCAGAAGGGGGTCCTCGGCTACTACGTGCTGATGGGCCCGGGCACCCGCCTCGACTTCATGGGCGACTGGATCGAGCTGCCGCCGCCGGTCAACCGGCTCTTCCCCCAGGCCTACAGCCCGGGCGACCTGGTCGCCATCGTGGGCATGGGCCTGACTTTGTTCTGGAGCAGCCGCCGCCGGGTGCTTTCAATACGTTGAAGATTGGCCTTTTGAACCCGGAGTTATAGTGGCCTCACCGCCGTGATCCTGGTCTGGCTCTTCGGTCTGCTGTTCGGCCTGCTGGGGGCTGTCTACGCCGAGTTTCTGCTCGGCTACGGAATCCTCGGATCGCTCCTCTTCGGCCTGGCCGTGGTCCTGTTCATCCGCGGGCTCGCCAGCTGGGTCAAGCGCTACCTGATTCTGAGCGAGCGCATGGGCGAGGAGACCAGCGTCGACAAGCGGACGCTGGAGACCAACCGCTACATCTTCTGGCGCCGCCTGATCATCACGGTGGTCGCGGTCGGCCTCTACATGACCGTGGCCTCGATGTTCTTCGGCCTCACGCCGGTCGAGGCCATCGTGCTGCTGCCCAGCCTGCTGCTGCAGGTGCTCGCCACCGTCGCGCAGTTCGCCGTGTTCATGCTGGCCAACTTCGCGATCCTGTTCGGCCCCTTCCTCCTCTTCGGCAAGATGGGCCGCCAGACGCTGGTGCCCGGCGACGCCAACTACGGCGTGCAGATCGAGGACGTGCGCGGCCAGAAGGCGGCGGTCGCCGAGATGGTGCGGATCCTCAAGCTCATGGAGCAGGGCCGGAATTACGTGCGCGCGGGCGGCAAGCGCGAGCGCGGAGTCCTCTTCGTGGGCCCGCCCGGAACCGGCAAGACGATGCTCGCCAAGGGCATCGCGACCAGCCTCCAGATGCCGATCATCATCACGTCCGGCGCCTCCTTCCAGGGCATGTTCATGGGCATGGACATGGTTTCGGTTTTCATGATGGTCCGGGCCGCCAAGAAGAAGGCCAAGCGCTGGGGCGGCTGCGCGATCTTCATCGACGAGTTCGACGCGCTTGGGAACCGGCGCCAGGGCATGGGCGGCGGGGGCGGCATGATGGGCGGCATGATGGGCGGCGGCCAGATGGGCCTCAACATGCTGCTGGTCCTGATGGACGGCGTCGACAACCCGACGATGATGAAGCGGTCCTTCCGGCGCTTCGTCAACCTGACCATGGACGGTCTCTTCATGCCCCGCGAGATCCGCGCCAACGGCAGCCGGATGTCGCTGCGGATACCGCCTCTGCAGGCTCCCCGCTACAACCTCTTCTTCATGGGCGCCACCAACCGCCCGGCCGTGCTCGACGAGGCGGTGACGCGGCCCGGCCGCTTCGGCCGCACCATCACCTTCCGGATGCCGACCCGCGAGGACCGCAAGGACATCGCCGCCCTCTACTTCGACAAGAAGCAGCACGATCCCGAGCTCGACACACCCAGCCGGCGCGACGAGGTGGCCCGCATCACGGACGGCTACTCGCCGGCCATGATCGACCAGGTCCTCTCGCTGGCCCTCATGTATGCCTTCGAGGAGGGCCGCCAGTTCTTCACCTGGCGCGATCTCCGCGAGTCCATGGGCAATGTCGAGGCCGGCCTCGCCGAACCGGTCGAGTACAACGAGCGCGACAAGATCGCGATCGCTCGCCACGAGCTCGGGCACGCCGTGGCCGCCCGCTTCTACGAGCCGGAGAAGAGCTCGGTCCGGCTCTCGATCAAGATGCGCGCCAGCTCCTACGGCCACCACCGCAACATCGAGAAGGAAGAGCAGTTCGTGACCTTCCGCTCGCAGGCCGCCGGCGACCTCCGACACACGCTGGGGGCGATCGCCTCGGAGCGGGTGTTCTACGGCGAGAACTCGTCCGGGGTGAGCATGGACCTGATCCAGGCCACCCGGCACGCCTGCCACATGGTCGGCGTCTGGGGCATGGGCCCCGACCCCCTCGACCCCGTGATGTCGCGCAAGGCCGCCACCCTCGGCGAGCACCTGATCTCCCGGTTCGAGGATGCCTCCTCGGGGGGGCCGATGACCGGTGGCACGGTGACCGGCACGGTCCTGCAGAGTCCGTCCCGGCGAGTGGTGGCCCAGGTCATGGGCGCCGCTTACATCGACTGCTGGCGCCTGATGTACGTCAACCAGGAGCCGATCGACCAGGCCGCCGAGGCGCTGATCGTCCAGGGCGAGCTGGTCGGAGACGAGGTCGGCGCGCTGCTGGACTCCGTCAGCCTGCGGATGCCTTCGGAGTCGGATCCCTACCCCGACGAGGCGCCCATGATCCCGGCCGCCGAGGCCGATCGCCCGGTGCGCGCGCTGGAGACCGCTTAAAACTCCGTCCTCCCGCCCCTGGGGGGACTGATTCTTAGCGTCCGTCCCCCCGCCCGGGGGGACTTACGTCGTAGCGTCCGCCCCCCCGCCCCGGGGGGACTTACAGGGGGGTTCATTAACCACCCCGTCTTCGACTCTTCGTAACCGAGCCCTATAAACCTTGGGGTGCGGCGCGCCCTGCTCTCCCTCACCCTCGCGGTCGCGGCCCTGCTGCCGGCGGTCCCCGCACGAGCGATGGTCAGCTCCGAGATGGTCCCCATCCCGGTCCAGTACGCCAGGTCCTGGCGCTCGGCGCAGTCCGGCCTGACCGACGCGGGCCACCGGGTGGCGGCGCTCCGGGCGCAGGCCGAGCCGGCCGATGTCCTCGGGGTCCTGCGCCACGATCTCCAGCTCGAGGTCGCGCTCTACGACTACCGCGACTCCATCCGCAGCCAGCAGGTCGTGGTCTACGCGCTGGCCGTCGACCAGGGCCTGGAGAACCAGGTCGCCGGCCTGCTGCCGGCCGCTGAGCTGCGCCCGCTGCGGCAGACCACGGAGGCCCTGCGGGCGCTCTGGCGAGCCGCCGGCATCACCGACTTCAACGAGGTCCAGATTCGCAACAACCGCCGCTTCCAGGAATCGGCGCCGGTCGCCCAGCTGGTCACCTACTACCGGACCTCGGGCGGCCATTACGCGATCGACTGGAGCTACCTGGCCTCGATCAACTTCATCGAGAGCGACTTCGGCCGCGTCAACGGGCCGTCCAGCGCCGGCGCCATGGGTCCGATGCAGTTCATGCCCGGCACCTGGCAGGACTACGGGAACGGCGGCGACATCATGAGCCCCAAGGACTCGATCGAGGCGGCGGCGCGCTATCTGCACGCCATGGGCGGTCCCGGCAACATGGACCGCGCGATCTACCGCTACAACAACGACACCGACTACGTGGCGTCCGTGCAGGGCTTCGCCGCCGCTTTGCGCGCCGACCCCAGCTGGCTGGACCGCCTCTACTTCTGGTCCACCTCCGGCTAGGCGCTCAAATTTGAGGAGGCCCGACCCATGCGGCCCGGGCCCCCTTGGAGAGAGGAGAGAGTCGGTATTGAACGCGACTTATCTTCCGGTGAGTGAATCCACCCACTGGAGGGAACGTAGATAAAAACGTGAGCGGTTTTGGTTTCTTGCGCCTGGCGCCCGGCGCAGCCCTGGCGGCGCTCCTGCTGGCGGGCTGCAGCCTGC
>DATCNF010000302.1:0-5586 GCA_036565325.1 Candidatus Dormiibacterota bacterium
GCGACTGGCCGGCATTGGCGGCCGCCCAGTACGCCTCGCGCGCCCGCTGGCGATTGCCGAGCTCGAAGGCCGCATCGCCGGACCAGCGCAGCGCCCGGGCCTCGGCCCGCCGATCGCCGCAGGCCCGAGCGCTGATGGCCAGCCTGGAGAAGCACTCGGCGGCCTGCTGCGCCTGGCCTGCCTCCAGCCGCATGCGGCCTTCGCCCGCGATCGCCTCCAGCGCGCGGAGCCGCTTCCAGCCGCTCCCCAGGTGGGCGGCGGCCTTGCTGTACGCCTCGGCGGCGGAGCCGGGATCACCGGACTCCGTGGCCTTGCGGGCGCGGGCCAGCTGCCCACGCGCCGGCCAGGACCGGGCGCCACGAGCCACGATCACCAGCAGGAAGAAGCCGTCGAGGGCGGCGGTGGCGACCGCGACCGCGGCGCCGCCGGCGGGGGCACCGGGAACCGCCGTCGCGAGGTCCAGTCCGACCCCGACCAGCGCCAGGGCCAGGCAGGCCCAGATCAGCCAGGTCCAGCGGCGCCCGTCAGCCGCTCGCAGCGAGCGGGCGACCCACCAGGACCCGTTCAGCAGCGCGCCCTCGGCGAGCATCAGCTCGGCAATTACGCTCGACATCCACATCCTCCTGTCTGGGCCGGCTCGACGGCCTCAGATGGTCGTACAGATCGACGTCGAGTGGACGGGATTCTTGCCCCCACCCCAGCCCTCGCTTGTGAGTGTGGGGGGGACTCCCCCCCGGGCGGGCCGGGCAAAGCCCTTCCCCCCGCCTCCCCCCCTGGTTGGGGAGGGGGACCTTTCAGCGCTCCAGGCGGCGGACGATCACGGCCATGGCCTGGCCGATCTGGCTGTTGGGCTCCTCGTAGGCGGCCACCTTCCCGGACAGAGCCGACTGCTCGAGACGCGCGCCCTGGTAGCGGATTTCGGCGGCGACCGGGTGGTTGACCACGCTCTCGACCTCCTGGCTGTTCATGGTCGAGTGCGGGGTGCGGTGGTTGATGACGACGTGGATCTGGCCCTCGGCCAGGTTCAGGACGTCCTGCAGGATCTTGTGCAGCTGGGTGAAGGCCTTGAGCGTGGAGATCTCGGGGGTGAGCACGAGCAGCACGTCGTCGGACTGCTCGAGGACCGTCAAAGCCGATTCCGAGAGCGCGATCCCGAGATCGACCACGATGTACTGGAACTCCAGCTTGAGCACCTCCAGCGCCCGGGTCACCAGCTGCGGGCTGATGAGGTCGGCCTCCTCGGGCCGGATGGCGGCCGAGAGCACGTTGAGCGACGAATCTGGGTGGCTGAGGACGGCGCTGCTCAGGAGCTCGGCGAATTCCTCGCCGGCGTCGGCGAAGCGGGCCAGGCAGGTGGTCGGGGTGAGCTGGGTCAGCAGTGCACAGTCGTTGTAGGGGAGCGCCAGGTCGAGCAGGAGCACCTGGCCCGGAGCCTTGCGGGCCAGCGTGGCCGCCAGGCTGACGGCGACCGTGGTCTTGCCGCTGCCGCCCTTGGGTGAGTAGACGGCGAGGGTCCGCGCCAGGCCGCGGGGCGTCTCCTCGGGACCGCGGTCGGCCAGCCCGCGCAGCTTCGCGGTGCGCTGGTTGGCGACGTTCTTCAGGTCGTTGAGCTGCTGCGAAGCGGGCGGCAGGGCGCCGTGCAGGTCGCGCCGCTCGAGCACGACCATCTCGCTGTCCGCGACCGCCCGCACGCTGGCCAGCGAGGGCTCGCCCGAGAACAGCGAGTCGGCGCCGAAGAAGTCCCCGCGCCCGAGCACGGTCACCGGCAGCGTGCTTCCGGGCTGCGACTCCACCTCGACCCGGAAGAGCCCCGCGCGCACGATGAAGAGCTGGGCGTTGTGCGCGCCCTGGCGCAGTGCCACCTCGCCCTTCTTGACCTTGACCGCGCGCGCCTCCGCCGCCAGCTTGCGGAGGGTGGTGGTGGGGACCGCGAAGAAGATGGCCGCGGTCTGGAGCAGGTCCAGGAAGGCGGCCAGCTCCCGCGTCGGCGGCTCATGGACGATGCCGGCCCGCCGCATCTGGGCGCCCAGGCGGGCGGCCAGCTCCTTGTTGTCGACGGGTTTGACCAGGTAGTCGTCGGCCCCGACCTCGAGCCCCGTCACCACGTCGGCCTTGGCGGCGCGGCCGGTCAGCATCAGGATCGGGCAGGTCACCCCCCGGCTGCGCATCTCGCGGCAGAGGTCGGGCCCGGCGATGTCGGGCAGCTCCCAGTCCAGGAGGATGGCGTCGGGCTCGTCCTGGAGCGCGCTCTCCAGCCCCTCGGCGCCGGTCGCGGCCTCGTGGACCACGTAGCCCTGGAGCTGGCAGACGCTGGTCGCCAGCAGTCGCTGCCCCGGGTCGTCGTCGACGATCAGGACGCGCTTGGCCACCGAGGGCTATTGTCGCGCCCCCACCCCTAGCCCTCCCCCGAGGGGAGGGGGTCATTTCTCAGGAGGCGGCGGAGGATCTTGCCCGACGGCGACTTCGGGATCTCCGCGCTGAACTCGATCTCGCGCACCTTCTTGTAGGGCGCGACGCGCGAGGCGACGAATTCGATCAGCTCCGCCGCGGAGACCGCGCTGCCCGGCGCGCGCACCACGAACGCTTTGGGCACCTCGCCGGCCTCCGGGTCGGGACGCGGGATCACCGCCACGTCGGCCACGCCGGGATGCGTCAGGAGCAGCGCCTCCAGCTCGGCCGGGGCGACCTGGAAGCCTTTGTACTTGATGAGCTCCTTGAGCCGGTCGACCACGTACAGGTAGCCCCGCTCGTCGAGGCGCCCGACGTCGCCGGTGCGCAGCCAGCCCTCGGCGGTGATCATCTCGGCGGTCGCCTCAGGTTGATTGAGGTAGCCCTTCATGACCTGGGGCCCGCGCACCCAGATCTCGCCTGGCTCTCCGGCCGGCACGTCCTCGCCGGTCACGGCATCGACGAGCCGGCACTCGGTGTTCGGATGCAGGACGCCCACCGAGCCGGGCGGCGGCGGGCCCTGGTCCTCGGGATGCATGTGGCTGCCGGGGCTGAGCTCGGTCAGCCCGTAGCCCTGCTTGACCAGGCAGCCGAAGCGGCGAGCCACCTCATCCGCCAGCGAGGGCGCCAGCGGCGCCGCGCCGGACACGATCGTACGCACGGTCGACAGTTCGTATGACGCGACCAGGGGGTCGCGTGCCAGGCGCAGGAGGAGCGGCGGCACCAGCGGCAGGCGCGTGATGCGGTAGCGCTGGATGGCGGCGAGGAAGGACCCGAGCTCGAAGCGCGGGAAGACGACCAGCGTGGCGCCGCGGTAGAGGCCGAGCGCCAGGATGACCGAGAAGCCGTAGATGTGGAAGAAGGGCAGTGTGGCGGCGGTGACGTCGCGCTCGGTGGTGCCTTCGACCGGCCCCATGAGCAGCTGCATGGCGACCAGGTTCCGGTGCGTCAGCAGCACGCCCTTGGGCGCGCCGGTGGTGCCGCTCGAGTAGGGCAGCGCGACCACGTCTTCCGCCGGGTTGATGTGCACCTGCGGCGGCTTCTCGCCGGCGGGCAGCGGCGACCCGAACTGGAAGACGTCGCGCAGGCCGGCGAAGCGCGGCGCCAGCTCGGGGATGGTGAAGGCGACCACGGCGCCGGAGTCGGTCACCTGCTTCGCCATCTCGGCCTCGGTGAAGGCCGGATTGATGGTGGTCACGATCCCGCCCAGCCGCGCCACCGCGTAGGCCGCGATCGGGAACTCGACGCGATTGGGCGTGCACAGGGCCGCCACCTCGCCCTGCCGGAACCTACGCTCGTGGAGTCCCGCCGCCAGCGAGTCGACGGCATCCGCCAGCTCCCCGTACGTGGTCACGGCGCCGGTGACGGCGTCGATCAGCGCCGGGTGCGGTCCCCGCTCACGAGCGCGGCCGAGCACCAGCTCGTGCAGGCCCACATCAGGGATCTCGACGTCCGGGTATGGACTGCTGTATATCAATGCCGAAGGACCCGGCAGACGCATTCGAGAGGGGTACTGATGCACAGATTCACGCTGCTAGCCATGATCGTGGTCACCGCGGCCTGCGCGGGCGGCAGCGCTCCGGCCGCCGTGTCGAGCCCGGGGGCGCCGATCAAGATCGGGTTGCTCACCTCCCTCACCGGCAACTACGCGCCGCTGGGCACCAACGACAAGCTCGCCGCCCAGCAGATGGTCGACGCCGTCAATGCCAAGGGCGGCGTGGCCGGGCACCACATCGATCTCATGATCGAGGACGACCAGTCGATGCCCGCCCAGACGATCATCTCCTACAACAAGCTGGTCGACGCGGGCGTGGTCGCCATCGAGGGGCCGCCGCAGTCCACCGCCGAGCTGGCGCTGATCCCCATCGTCGACCAGAAGAAGGTGCCCGACGTCTCCGTCGGCGCGAGCGACGACCAGGTGATCCCGGTGCACCCCTATGTCTTCCAGACCACGCCCCTGGCCAGCCAGGTCGCCAAGGCCTGCCTGAAGCAGATCCAGTCGCTCAAGTTCACCAAGCTGGCGATGCTGACCGACACCAAGAACGCCTACGCCATCAAGGGCCATGACACCACCAAGGCCCTGGTCTCGCAGTTCGGCGTCAACATCGTCGCCGACGAGTCCTTCGAGACCACCCAGACCAACTTCGCGACCCAGATCGCCAGGATCGTGGTCGCCAAGCCGGACCTGCTCCTGGTCTGGGCGACGGGCGCGCCGCCCGTGATCATCACCAAGCAGTGGGGCCAGGCCAAGACCGGGATCCCGCTGATGATGACGGCCGCCGAGGCGTCTCCCCTGTACGTGAACCCGGCGGAGCCTGAGGTGGAGGGCGTCTACGTGCAAGTGACGATGGGCGTGATCGGCCAGCAGGTGCCCGCCTCCAACAAGTTCAAGAAGCTGATCGACGACTTCGCATTGCCCTTCCAGACCGCCAACGGCAACTGGCCGCCGCAGTTCGCCTGGGACTCGATGCTGGCGATGACCTTCATCTTCGACGCCATCAAGCGCAAGGGCACCACGCCGGACCAGATCCAGGCCGGGCTGGAAACGATCAACCTGGATACCCCGCAGGGCCACTACACCTACGCCAAGGACAAGCACTTCGGGATGCCGGATTCGACCAACCAGATGGCGGTCGTGCAGAACAAGGCCTTCGCGCCCACCCCGGAGACCCAGGCGGTGCTCGCCAACGCGGGCACCGGGCCCAGCACCCAGACCTAACCGGTTGCTCGAGACCGAGGGCCTGACCCGCCGCTTCGGCGGCGTGGTCGCGGTCAACGACGTCTCGATCAGGGTCGCTGAAGGCGAGCTGCACGGGATCATCGGGCCCAACGGAGCGGGCAAGTCCACGCTCTTCCACCTGGTCACCGGCCACCTGCGCCCGACCTCGGGCGAGGTGCTGCTCGAAGGCCGCGCGATCAGCCGGCTGCCCGCCCACCGTCGAGCCCGGCTGGGAATCGCGATCGCTTTCCAGGCCGTGCGCCTCTTCCGGGGCATGAGCGTGCTCGAGAACGTGATGGTGGGCGCCCACGCCCGCACCGGCACCAGCTTCGCGGAGGCGGCGCTGCGGGTCGGCCGCTGCCGCCGCGAGGAGCGCGAGATCCGCGCCCAGGCCGAGGCCGCGCTGCAGCGGGTCGGCC
>DATCNF010000303.1:0-5436 GCA_036565325.1 Candidatus Dormiibacterota bacterium
GTCTACGTGCTCTGCGCGGCGCTCATGCTGCCGCTGGTCCTGGGCGCCGGCCGGGCCCGGTTCGCGACCGCCGCCCACGCGACCTTCGCCGCCGCCCTCCGCGGCGCGCTGGCCGCGATCCGGCGGCCGGAGGTGGTGCGCTGGCTGCTGCTGGTCCAGGCCACCGAGCTGGTCTGGAACGTGCTGGTCGGCTACCTCGCCCTCTACTTCGTCGACGTGGTCGGGGTGCCCCCTGTGGCCGCGGGGGCGGTGGTCGTGGCCTGGACGCTGTCCAGCCTGGCGGGTGACGGGCTCCTGATCGTGATCCTGACCCGGGTCTCGGGCCTGACCTGGCTGCGGGTCAGCGCCCTGCTGGCGCTGCTGGCCTACCCCGCGCTGCTGCTGGTGCCAGGCGCCGCCGCCAAGGTCGTGCTGCTGGGCGCGGTCGCGATTCTGCAGGCGGGCTGGTACGCGATCCCCCAGGGCCGCCTCTTCACGGCGCTGCGGGGAACGGGGGGCACGGCGATCGCGCTCTCCAGCCTGGCTTCCGCCGTGGGCGCCCTGGTGCCGCTGGCGGTCGGCGCTCTGGCCGAGCGCGCGGGCCTGGGAGTCGCGCTCTGGATCCCAATGCTGGCTCCGGTCGCGCTGCTGGCTCTTGCCAAATCCGACGGCCTGGGCAGCGCCGTCTAAGATCCCCTCCAGCGCAGCTGGGGCTCTTCTGAAACGGAGGTGGTTGCCATGGTGGCCAACGAGCACGTCCTGGAGCGGGGCAAGGTCCACTACAAGTGGGACCCCAAGCAGCCGCCAGCGGTCGAGGTCGAGCCGGGAGACGTCGTCCATTTCGAGACCGAGGAGGTGAGCGACGGCCAGGTCCGGCCGGGCACTCCCGCCTCGGACCTGGGGAGCCTCGACTTCAACCGCCTCTACCCCCTCGCCGGGCCCGTCTACGTCAAGGACGCTGAGCCCGGCGACGCCCTCGAGATCGAGATCCTCGACCTGAAGCCGATCGACTGGGGCTGGTCGGCGATCCTGCCCGGCCTGGGCCTGCTGGCCGAGGACTTCCCCGAGCCCTACATCCGCCACTTCGACCTCAAGAACGGCGAGTACGCGAAGCTGCGGGACGACATCCGGATCCCGATCCAGCCCTTCTGCGGGACCATGGGCGTGGCCACCGACGACCCCGAGCCGCTGGCCGTGCTGCCTCCGACCAAGGGCGCCGGCAACATCGACACCCGCCACCTCGGCGTGGGCACCAAGCTCCGGCTGCCCGTGTTCGTTCCCGGTGGACTGTTCTCGGCCGGCGACTGCCACGCCGCCCAGGGCGACGGTGAGGTCTGCGTGACCGGTATCGAGTGCCCAATGGCCTTCAGCCTCCGCTTCAACGTTGTCAAGGGCGCGGCGCCGAAGCCCTGGAGCTACCAGTTCACGACCCCGCCCGGCTCCCTGCAGCGGCGCTCCGACGAGAAGGGCTACCTGGCGATGACCGCGCTCGGGCCCGACCTCATGGAGAACGCCAAGAACGCGGTCCGCTACCTGATCGACTGGCTGGGCAAGGAGAAGAAGCTCGGGCGCGAGGACGCCTACATCCTCTGCAGCCTCGCGGCCGACCTCAAGATCAGCCAGATCGTGGACCAGCCCAACTGGGGGGTCTCGGCCTACCTGGCCCTGAGCGTCTTCAGCTAACCCCGGCGCATGTGCAGCCGCGCCACGGTCCCCTGGGCCGTGGCGCGGAGCTGCAGCAGGTCGCAGAGCTGGTTCACCAGCCACAGCCCGCGCGCGCCCTCGACGCCATCCGGAGGCCGCTCGCGGTCGGCGAGCGCACGCGCGATCTGGCCCTTGTCGCTGACCTCGCACACCAGCCTGCCGGCCTGGGTCCAGACCCTCGCGCGGGCCCGGCCACCGCCGTGGTGGAGGCTGTTGTTGGCCAGCTCGCTGACGGCCAGCACGAGGTCCTGGACGCGCTCCCGCGGGAGGCCGGCGCGGCTCGCTTCGGTCGCCGCCAGCCGCCGGAGGGCTGACAGCGAGCGGGCGTCGAAGGCCAGCTCGGCGACCTCGGCGTCCGCTGCCGGGAGCGCCGCCTCCAGGGGCCAGCGGGCCTCCGTCTCCAGTCCGCGGTATGACCTGCTGGCCCACTGCTGGGTGCCCTGCATGACGTAGGGATGGCTGCGCTGCGCCTCCTCGATGACCGCCGCCGGCATCGCCAGGGTGTCGTAAGGGCAGAGCAGCCAGAAGGGCGGTGCGTTTGCGAAGGCCACGTTGAGGAGCGACTCGTGGCGCTGGCACTCGACGAGCTCATCGGGCCCCCGCTCCGGGTAGATCGGTTCGCCGATGCCCCGCAGCGGCCTGCCGGAGGCACGGTGCTCGTCCACGAAGCTCTGCCAGGCGGGGATGATCCGGGCCGGGTTGGCGCCGACGTCCGCCATGTTGGCGAAGCGCACGGCGTCGGCATCGCGGCCCAACTCCCGGCGCAGGCGCTCGATCTTGCCGCCGTCGACCACCACCAGCGTCGGCTCACCCCGGGTCAGCCCCTCCCGGATGAAGCGCGAGGTGCCGGCGACGAACTCGTCGAGGCCCGCGTAGAGCATTGCCTGGTGGCGGTAGTCGGGCGCCGCGACCGCCATCAGGAAGCCTCCTCCCCGACCACGAGGTTGGGCAGCGACGCCCAGCCGACCATCTCGAAGACACGGCGCAGATGGTTGGGCGTCCCCCTCAGCACCAGCCTGCGCGAAGGCTCCAGGCTGTCGGCGGCGCGCACGATCGCGCGCAGTCCGCCGAGGTCGCAGAAGGCCACGCCGCTGAGGTCGAGGTCGAGGTCGCGGGCGCCCACGATCGCCACCGTGAGGGCCTCGGCCACGGCCTCCAGGTTGCTGGCGTCGATATCGCCCTGAAACCGGAGGCGCGGGGGGTCGACGGTCCGCGTGATCCTGAGCAGGTCGTCTTCATAGACCGGCACCCCTGTGATCGAGGCGGCGCTGAACTGCTCCGCCTGGCCGCGGGGGCCGGCCACCGGGGCGCCCAGGAACGACTGCGGGTCCCGCAGGTCGCGGCTCTTGGCCCACGCCCAGGACCACTCGTCGATGAGCGGATGCAGCTGGGCGACCGGCAGGCCGACCTGCTGGAAGCGCGCCTCGCGCTCGGTCAGGAACTTGGCGACGGCGTCCAGGAAGGCGCTCAGCTGCTGCTCCAGGCCGCGCCGCAGCGTGCGGTCGCCGGGGTCTCGGAGCACGGCGGCCTTGGCTTCGAGCAGGCGCTCCCGATGGGGCGCCGTGAAGCCGTCAAACTCCTCCTGGAGCTCGCGCATCCGGTCCAGGCGGGCGGGGCTCACCACGGCCAGCCACTGGCGGCGCTCGCGGGCGTCCCCCAGGGCGCAGCGGGCGTAGAAGCGGCCGCTGGACTGGGGCTCGGTGCCGACGGTGAGGTGGCCGCAGGTCACGTGGGTGCCCAGGCGGTTGTGCAGGGAATCGGCCGCGGTGAAGTTGACCGCCTGGAACGTGGGGCAGTCGTCGAAGCCTGGGGCGAAGGGCCGGCTGTGGGGACAGCGGTCGCTCAGGCTTGCAGGCTGGATCCGGAGCGCCTGTTCCTGGATGGCCAGCCAATTCTGGCACCTGTAACTTTGTGGGTCAATCGACTGGGGCCGAACTGTGTGCCTCCTACACTCAGGTCCGTGACGCTGGCGCGCGACCGGCTGCTGGTGCTCGTGTACCACCACACGCACTGGGACCGGGAGTGGTGGGCCACCTTCCAGGACTTTCGATTCCGCCTCGTCCAGACCATCGATCGCCTGCTCGACGCCCTCGAGGCGAGGCCCGAATTCGCGAGCTTCATGCTCGACGGCCAGGACATCGTGCTCGAGGACTACCTGGAGGTGCGGCCCGAGCAGCGCGAGCGCCTGGTCAGCCTGGTCCGGGCCGGTCGCATCCACGTCGGTCCCTGGTATGTGCTCGCCGACCAGTTCCTGACCAGCGGCGAGGCCACCGTCCGCAACCTCTGGCTGGGTGAGCGGGTGGCGCGCGGCCTGGGCGTCGAGAACGCCCGCGTCGGTTACCTGCCCGACCAGTTCGGCCACGCCGGCCAGATGCCGCAGATCCTGAGCGGCTTCGGCATCGACAGCGCCGTCGTCTGGCGCGGCTTCGGCGGCCCGGCGCCGGAGATGCGCACCGAGTTCTGGTGGGAGGCGCCCGACGGCAGCCGGGTCCTGGGCGTCTACCTGGCCCGCGAGTACCACCGGCGCCACTACACCCCGGAGGACAGCCCTGAGCGGCTGCGCGAGTTCGTCGATTTCATGCTGCCCTATGCCACAGGGGCGGTCATCCTCGAGCCTTACGGGGGCGACCACCTGCCCGTGGATGCCGGGCTGGCAGACCGCGTCAAGTCGGTCGCCGCTGCGCTCCAGGACACCGGCATCGACTACCGGATCGGCTCGCTTGCCGAATACGTCGAGCTGGCGCGCGCCGGCGAGGCCGACCTGGCCGTGACCTGGAAGGGCGAGGGCCGCGCGTTCGGCCGCCAGGCCAACCTGCTGCCCGGGGTGCTCTCGGCCCGGCTCTACCTGAAGCAGGCCAACCGCGACGCCCAGTCGCAGCTCGAGCGTTACGCCGAGCCGCTGCAGGCGCTGGACTGGATGCTGGGCGGCCCCTACGAGGCGGAGTACCTCTGGACGGCCTGGAAGCGCCTGCTGCCCAACCATGCCCACGACTCGATCTGTGGCTGCTCGATCGACCAGGTGCACCGGGAGATGCTGCCGCGCTTCGCCGAGGCCCAGCAGGTGGGGGAGCTGCTGGCGCTGACGGCGCTGGAGCGCCTGGCGGCGCGCATCGCGGGCGAGGAGGCGTCCGGGGCCGAGCCGGTGGTCGTCTTCAACCCCCTCAACTGGTCTCGCACGGACGCGGTGTCGGTGCTGATGAACCCGGACCTCGGGATCCAGCCGGGGTCCTGGGTGCTGCACAACCCGGCCGGCGCAGAGGTGCCGTTCCAGGTCCGACCCGCCTCCCGGCTGCAGCGCTACTGGCGCGACGACTGGACCGAGGTCACCTTCACCGCCCGCGACCTGCCAGGCCTGGCCTGGCGCCAGTACGTACTGGAGAGAAGACGGACCCCCTCCCCTCGGGGGAGGGTTGGGGTGGGGCCGGCAGGGGTCCTGGAAAACGAACACCTGAGCGTGGAGGTCGACCAGTCCAACGGCTGCCTCACGATCATCGACAAGGCCAGCGGCCTGACCTGGACCGGTCTCAACGGTCTCCGCGACGTGGGCGACCGCGGCGACACCTACAACCACGACCTGCCCCCCGGCGACCAGCCCCTCGTCTTCGCCGGCGCCCCGGCGCTGGAGTGGTTGGAGCGAGGTCCCGCGCGCTCGACGCTGCGCGTGACCCGCGAGTGGTCGCTGCCGGCCGCACTTACGGACGACCGCTCGGCCCGCGCCGCCGACCAGGTGCCGCTCGCGGTGCACAGCGACGT
>DATCNF010000304.1:0-7753 GCA_036565325.1 Candidatus Dormiibacterota bacterium
GTGGAGCATACCTCGAACCCCATCCCCTCGCGGCTGCGCCGCGAGGTACTTCCCCGGCGAGCGGGGAAGTTAAGCCTCCCCGCTTGCCGGGGAGGTGGTCGCCGAGGCGACCGGAGGGGACAGGGAGCATGCCTCGAACCCCATCCCCTCGCGGCTGCGCCGCGAGGTACTTCCCCGGCGAGCGGGGAAGTTATCCCCCGAGGTAGGTCAGCAGGAGATCCGTCGAGTACGCGGCCAGCAGGCCTGTCAGCACGCCCCAACCCATCACGCGGGGCGTGGTGATGCGGCGGCCGAGCACGAAGAGCTCGTTCAGCACGTAGACCAGCGCTCCCGCTGCCAGGGCCAGGAAGAGCACGTAGACCAGGTCTGAGCGGAACAGGTAGCCGACCAGGCTGCCGATGAAGGTGGGCGCCCCTCCGACCAGCCCGGTGAGGCCCAGGAAGCCCCAGGAGACGGGCTTGGGCGCCATCGTCATGGGAGCCGCGATTCCGAAGCCCTCGGTGATGTTGTGGAGCGCGAAGCCGACCACCAGCACGCCCACGAAAGCGATCGCGCCCGTGGCCGCGGACTGGCCGATGGCCAGGCCCTCGGAGAAGTTGTGCAGGCCGAGGCCGGTGGCGATCATCATGCCCAGCGCCTGGGGCGTGGGCGGGGCGGCGCTGGCGTGCTCGGGACCGCGCACCCGGCGCGTCAGGGCCCCGTTGAAATAGATCAGCGAGAGCAGGCCCACGCCCACCCCGGCGCCGAAGACCGCGGCCAGGCCGGCGAACCTGCCGAAGCCGGCGCTCCCGGTGTGCTTGAGCGCCGTCTCCACCGGCGCCCCGGCGTGCGCCAGGATGTCCCAGAGTAGGAACACGAGGACGCCGGTGGCGAGCGCGTTCAGGAATCCCTGGACGGGGCGCGGCAGGCCGCGGACCCGGGCCACCGGAAGACCGATGAAAATGGTGAAGCCTGCGATCGCTCCCAGGCTGGCGGCGGTGAGTTGGCTCAAAGCGAGGTCCTGATATTAGTACGGACGAAAGTTGCAGTTAGACAACACTAACAAGGCGGTCAAGAAAGGACCTTCCGAGGTCATCTCGCGCTACCTGGAGGCCATCTACTACATGGACGCCGAAGGGGAGAGCGTCCGCAGCGCCCGGCTGGCCGACTGGCTGGGGGTCAGCCGGCCCACGGTCACGGTGGCGCTGCGGCGGATGATCCGCGACGGCATGGTCCGCATCGACCCGCGAAAGGAGATCGTGCTCACCGCGGCCGGGCGGGTGGCGGCGGAGTCGATCGTGCGCCGGCACCGGATCATGGAGCGCTGGCTCACCGACTCCCTGGGCCTGGACTGGGTGCAGGCGGACGAGGAGGCGTCCCGCCTCGAGCACGCGGTCTCGGACCTGGTCGAAGAGCGCCTCTACGAGGCCCTGAACCGGCCCACCACCTGCCCGCACGGCAACCCCATCCCAGGCCACGCCGAGCCGCGAGCCGACGAGCGCCGGCTCTCGAGCCTGGACTCCGGCGCACGGGCGAGCGTGACCCGGATCTCGGAGGTCGCGGAACGCGAGGCGCCTCTGCTGCTGGGTTACCTGCTGGAGCGCGGGCTGGTGCCCGGCCGGGGCTTGGAGGTCCTGGAGGTGGACGCGGTCGGCCGCACCCTCCAGGTCCGGATCGGCGCCCGCGACGTGACGCTCAGCCACGAGACGGCGGGCAAGATCTGGGTCGCGCCCGGGTGACGCCGGAGGTCGGAGTCAGGCTCCCGATCGGCGTCGATTCGGGTGAGCTGCTGGCGGAGGCGGGCGCGCTGGAGGCCGCCGGGGCCCACCTGCTGTGGGCGGGCGACCGCGAGTTGGATCCGATCACCCTGCTGGCGGCGGTGGCGGCCCTGACCTCCCGGATCCGGCTCGCGCTGGAAGAACCCGCGGCCGGCCGGGAGCGCGAGCTGGAGACGCTGCGGGTGCTCAGCCGCGGCCGCCTCGTGGTGGGGCTGCCCGAGGGCTGGGTGGAGGTGGCCGCGCCGGAGGGCCGCGCCGCCTGGCGCGAGCTGCGGGCCCGGCACGCCGCTGCGGGCACGGTCGGGATCCTGCTCGCATACGATCCACGGCTGGTCGACCTGCTCCGGAACCCCGACCAGGAGGACGACCGCAGCCAGGACCTGCAGCTTGCGCAGGGCTGAGTCTTGACCCCGCTCGAGGTCATCGCCCGCAAGCGGGATGGGGAGGAGCACTCCCCCGCGGAGATCCGGTTCCTGCTCCAGGGCTACCTGGACGGCTCCCTCCCCGACTACCAGATGGCGGCCTGGCTGATGGCGGTCTGCACGCGCGGCATGACCCGCGCCGAGACCCTGGAGCTCACCGAGGCCATGGTTGAGAGCGGCGAGGTTCTCGACCTCACCGGGCTGCCCGGGGTCAAGGTCGACAAGCACTCGACGGGCGGGGTGGGGGACAAGGTGACCCTGATCGCCGGCCCTCTGGCGGCCGCCTGCGGGGTGCTGGTGCCCAAGCTGAGCGGGCGCGCCCTGGCCCACACCGGGGGCACCCTGGACAAGCTGGAATCGGTCCCCGGGTTGACGGTCGACCTCGACCCCGACCGCTTCCGGCGCCAGGTGGAGGAGATCGGCCTCGCCGTGGCCGCCCAGTCGCCCCGTATGGTCCCCGCCGACAAGGCGCTGTACGCGCTCCGCGACGTGACGGCGACCGTGCCCTCGGTTCCGCTGATCGCCTCCAGCGTGATGTCCAAGAAGATCGCGGCCGGCGCCGACGCCATCGTCCTCGACGTCAAATACGGCCGCGGCGCCTTCATGCGCGACCCGGACATGGCCATCTTCCTGGCCCACGAGATGGTCCACCTCGGCGAGGGCGCCGGCCGGCGGACGGTGGCGCTGGTCACGGCCATGGACAACCCGCTGGGCCGCAGCGTGGGCAACGCCCTCGAGGTCCAGGAGGCGCTGGACGCGCTGCGCGGCGAAGGCGAGGAGGAGCTGCTCGAGGTCTCGATCCGGGTGGCGGCCGAGATGTGCCGGTTGGCGGGCGTGGACACCGATCCCCGGGCCACGATCCGCGACGGCTCCGCACGGGCCCGGTTCGAAGCCATGCTCGCAGCCCAGGGCGGGCGCCTGGCCGAGGGCCTGCCGGTGGCGCCGGCGCAGGTGCAGGTCCGCTCGCCGGCGGAGGGGTACGTGGCCGCCATCGACGCTCTCGAGGTCGGGCTGGCCGGGCTCGAGCTGGGCGCCGGCCGCAAGCGCAAGGAGGACGTGATCGATCCCGCGGCGGGGCTGGTGATCCAGGCGCTGGTGGGCGCACAGGTGCGGGCCGGGGAGCCGCTGGCGATCGTCCACGCCCGGAGCGCCGAGCTGGTGGAGCGGGTGGCTCCGCGCCTGGCGGCGGCCTGGCGGATCGTGCCCGAGAAGGTCGCCCGCCCGCCCCACGTCTACGCCCGGGTGGACCGGCATGGAGTGACCGGTGGATAGGTGTCGCGCGTTTTGATTAGTGGAGACGGGGGAGAATTGCGCCCGTGAACCGAGCCCTCGGACTGGTGCTCGCCGGCCTGCTCGCGCTGGGCGTGCTGGGGGCGATCGTGTATTCGATCGCCAGCCGCGTGGGCAGCGGTGCCGGCATCTCGGTCACCACCGTCCACGGTGTGATCGGCTCCGAGAAGCAGGCCTTCTTCCAGGATCCCGACGTGATCGCCGCCTTCCACCGGAACGGTCTCGACGTCCAGATCGACACCGCCGGCTCGCGCGAGATCGCCAGCACCGTCGACCTCTCCAAGTACGACTTCGCCTTCCCGGCCGGCGCTCCCAGCGCCCAGAAGATCAAGAGCGACCACCACGTGCCCACCACCTACGCGCCGTTTTTCACGCCGATGGCGATCGCCACCTTCAACTCGATCGAGCAGCTGCTCGCCGCCAACCGCGTGGTCAGCGACCAGTCCGGCTACCACAGCTTCGACATGACCGCCTACATGGCGCTGGTCGCCAGCAACGCGCGCTGGACCGACTTCAAGAACAACACCGCCTATCCGGCGGGCAAGAGCGTGCTCATCACCTCGACCGACGTGCGGACCTCCAACTCGGCCGCCATGTACCTGGCGATCGCCTCCTACGTGGTCAACGGCAACAACATCGTGTCCGACCTGGGCACGGCCAACCAGGTGGCGCCGAAGGTGGCGCCGATCTTCCTGCGCCAGGGCTTCACCGACACCTCGTCGGCGGTGCCGTTCGACGACTACCTCTCGATCGGAATCGGGAAGACGCCGATGGTCATGATCTACGAGGCCCAGTTCATCGCCTTGCAGACCGGGCACGACCACGCGCTGACCTCGGACATGACGCTCATGTACCCGACTCCGACCGTGCTCTCCAAGCACACGCTGGTGCCGCTCAACGCGCGCGGCGACAAGGTCGGGCGCCTGCTGCTCAACGATCCCACGCTGCAGCAGCTGGCGGTCAAGTACGGATTCCGGACCAGCGACCCGACAGCCTTCAGCAACTACCTGAAGTCACGTGGCGTCCCACAGCCGCCGCAGCTCGTGAACGTGATCGACCCCCCGGCCTTCGATCCCCTCGAGGCCATGATCAACGGGATCGACCAGCTCTACAGACAAGGAGCGACCGCATGACCGACTCGATGACTCCCGCCGCCACCGAGGACGCCGCACCGCTGGTGCTGACGCCGCCCGCCCCGGTCCCCGCGATCACGACCCAGCAGGCCGCGGCCTCGACCCAGGTCGATGCCGCCACGGCCCAGAAGATCGACGCCACCGTCGGCGCCTTCGTCGACTCGCTGGCCTCCATGGACCCGCACTCGCCGGACTACCAGAAGAAGGTCGACTCCATCAGCCAGCTCGGCAACAACGAGATCCGGCAGTCGGCCGAGGTCTCCAACCGCTTCCTGGACCGGCCGGCCGCGGCCTTGGAGCAGGGGCCCCTGGGGGCCGGCTCCACGGTGTCCAAGTCGCTGGTCCAGCTGCGCCGGCAGGTACAGGATCTCGACCCCTCCAAGCAGAACCTCTTCGAGCCGCAGAAGCTGCTCGGGATACTGCCCTTCGGCGACAAGATCCGCGACTACTTCCACAAGTACGAGTCGTCGCAGAAGAACATCGACGGCATCATCCAGTCGCTCTACAACGGGCAGGACGAGCTGGTCAAGGACGATGCCGCGATCGACCAGGAGAAGGTCAACATCTGGGCCATGAAGGCGCGGCTGGAGCAGTACTCGTACATGTGCCAGAAGCTGGATGACGCGCTCACCGCCAAGATCGGCACGCTGCAGGCGAGCGATCCCGACAAGGCGAAGTCGCTGCAGGAGGACGTGCTCTTCTACGTGCGCCAGAAGCGCCAGGACATCCTCACGCAGCTGGCGGTCAACATGCAGGGCTACCTGGCGCTCGACATCGTGCGCAAGAACAACGTGGAGCTGATCAAGGGCGTCGATCGCGCCACCACCACCACCGTGTCCGCGCTGCGCACCGCGGTGATCGTGGCCCAGGCGCTGACCAACCAGAAGCTGGTGCTGGACCAGATCACCGCGCTCAACACCACCACCGGCAACCTGATCGAGTCGACGGCGCAGATGCTCCACGACCAGAGCGCGGACATCCAGAAGCAGGCGGCCAGCGCGACCATCAACGTGCAGCAGCTGCAGAACGCGTTCAACAACATCTACGCCACCATGGACGCCATCGACACCTACAAGATCCAGGCCCTGGACACCATGAAGCAGACCATCGACACGCTGTCCACCGAGGTCGCCAAGGCGCAGGGTTACATCGACCGCGCGCAGCAGTCGGACGCGGGCTCCGCGCAGGCGCAGGCGCTGACCAGCGGCGACCTCTCGCTGCCCGCCGGCCCTCACTCCTAGCGATGCAGCGCCTGCTGGCCGCACTCCTCCTGCTCGCGGGCCTGGTCGCCGCCTGCGACACCGGGCCGGTGCAGAACCCGAACACGCTCCAGGTGCTCGCCGGCTCCGAGCTCAAGGACCTGGGGCCGGTGCTCGGCGACATGGAGAAGGCGACCGGCTGGCACCTAAACATGAACTATGTCGGCTCGCTGGATGGCGCCGAGCGGATCGCCAACGGCGACGGCGCCGACCTGGCCTGGTTCTCGACCGGCAAGTACATCTCGCTCCTGCAGGCGACCAGCGCCCACATCGTCACCCAGGACAAGATCATGCTCTCGCCGGTCGCGATGGGGGTGAAGCACAGCACCGCCCTGCGCTTCGGCTGGGTCAACAACCCCAACGTCACCTGGGCCGACATCTCGACCCAGGCCAAGAGCGGCCAGTTCAAGTTCGCGATGACCAACCCGACCGCCTCCAACAGCGGCTTCGTGGCCCTGGTCGGCGTGGCCTCGGCCTTCGCGGGCAACAACCTGACCGCCGGCAACATCGACATCCCGGCGCTGAAGGACTTCTTCAGCGGGCAGTCGCTGACCGCCGGCAGCTCGGGCTTCCTGGCCGACAGCTACGTGCGCAGCCAGGACTCGCTGGACGGGATGATCAACTACGAGTCGGTCCTGCTCTCGCTCGACCAGGGCACCACCCTGCGCGAGAAGCTGGACCTGGTCTACCCGAAGGACGGCATCGTCACCGCCGACTACCCGCTGATGCTGCTGAAGTCGGTGCGCCGCGACGTCTACGACAAGATCCTGGCCTACCTGCGCCGGCCCGACGTGCAGACCCGGATCATGACCACCACCAACCGGCGGCCGGCGATCCCCGACGTCCGGCCGGACTCGCGGTTCCCAGCCCAGGTCCTGATCGAGATGCCCTTCCCGGCCAGCCTGGACACCATCAACAAGCTGCTCTTCACGTACCTCGAGCAGGTTCGCAAGCCTGACCACGCGATCTTCGTGCTCGACACCAGCGGCTCCATGTCCGGCGACCGGATCGACAGCCTGAAGAAAGCGCTGCTCGGGCTCACCGGGTCCGACACCAGCATCACCGGCCAGTTCGCCGCCTTCCGGCAGCGCGAGGAGCTGACCTTCGTCCTCTTCAACGACCGCGTCTACAAGCAGGCCGATTTCACGATCAACAACACCGATCCCAACGGCGCCGACCTGGCCCGGGTCCGCGACTTCATCAACGGGCTGCAGGCGGGGGGCGGGACGGCCATCTACGACGCCGTCTACCAGGCCTACACGGTGGCCGCCAACGGTCAGCGGGTCGAGTCCGACCGCTTCTTCTCGATCGTGCTGATGACCGATGGGGAGAACAACCAGGGCCGCGACGGCAACCAGTTCATCAACGACTTCAAGCGGCTGCCGCCACCGACGCAGCAGATCAAGACCTTCCCGATCCTGTTCGGCGAGGGCAGTCCGTCGCAGCTGCAGCAGCTGGCCGACCTGAGCGGCGGGAAGGTGTTCGACGGCAAGTCGGCCCCCATCAACGAGGTCTTCAAGGAGATCCGTGGCTACCAGTAGCCCACCCGCCGCGCCCACCTTCGGACATCGCCTCGTGCGCTACCTGGCGAGCCCCAAGAACATCGTGGGCAGCGTGCTGGCGCTGGTCGGCCTGGCTCTCTACTTTGTGGGCGTGATCGGCGGTGTCTGGCCGTTCGTGGTGGTGGCGCTCTATGCGATCGGCGCCATCCTGGCTCCCGGCCCGCGCCGCTACGACCTCGCGGGCAACTTCGACCCCGACGAGGTCAAGAGCGCGCTCGCACACAACCAGCGCCTGGCCCAGGGCCGCCTGCCCGCCCCGGTCATGGCCAGGCTGCTCAAGCTCCAGCAGGAGATCTCGGACCTGATCCCGTTCACCGCCCAGTTCCCGAC
>DATCNF010000305.1:0-2042 GCA_036565325.1 Candidatus Dormiibacterota bacterium
CGGTCATGCACGTCTACGAGCCCGGCCTCAGCCCGGAAAGCCGGATGGCCGAGGCGAGCACCTTCCGAAGCGCTCTCAAGGCGCTGGGGCGGACGCGCCCGGAGGTCATCGAGGTCGAGTCGACGGCGCCGGAGGTCGCCATCCGGGCCGAGGCGGCCCGCCACCGGATGGTGGTGTTCGGCGCTTACGCCGAGGCGGCCCGCTCCTCGGTGGTGGTGAGCCTGCGGCTGGCGGAAACCGTGCGCCGGCTGCCCGGCACCGTGATCGTGGCCAAGAGCGCGCGCGCGACGCAGCCGGTCTGGGACTACGAGTCGGCCCCCTCTCCCCTGCTCCGCCAGGCCGACCTCT
The DNA here is from genome assembly GCA_036565325.1 of Candidatus Dormiibacterota bacterium. Lineage (GTDB taxonomy): Bacteria > Chloroflexota > Dormibacteria > Dormibacterales > Dormibacteraceae > CF-28. The sequence goes on from DATCNF010000305.1 coordinate 349, forward strand.
CGACCGTGGTCGACCGCTGGTTCGCGGAGAACACCTTTCACTCCCGCGAGTTCAAGGACGTCGGCCGCCTGGTCGACCTCAAGCGCCAGCAGGGACAGACCATCAGCCTCGGCCTGCCGACCCTCAATGAGGCCCAGACCATCGGCGCCATCATCGGGGTCATGCAGCGGGACCTGGTCGAGGAGTACCCGCTGCTGGACGAGATCGTGGTCATCGACAGCGGCTCCACAGACGAGACCGCGGCGATCGCCCGCTCGCTGGGGGTCCGCGTCCACCAGCATCCTGACGTGCTACCCGAGTACGGCACTTTCCGCGGCAAGGGCGAGGCGCTCTGGAAGTCGCTGCACCTGCTGGCGGGCGACCTGGTCGCCTGGTGCGACACCGACATCTCGAACATCCATCCGCAGTTCGTCTACGGCACCATCGGGCCGCTGCTGGCCGACCCCCGCATCGGCTACGTGAAGGGCTTCTACCGGCGTCCGCTGCGCTTCGGCGGCGAGGTCCAGACGGCCGGCGGCGGTCGCGTCACCGAGCTCACGGCGCGCCCCGTGATCAACCTCTTCTACCCCGAGCTCTCGGGCCTCCTGCAGCCTCTTTCGGGCGAGTACGCGGGCCGCCGGGAGATGCTGGAGCGGCTGCCCTTCTTCACCGGCTACGGGGTCGAGATGGGGCACCTGATCGACATCTTCGAGAACTTCGGGCTGAACCGGATCGCGCAGGTCGACCTGGGCGTCCGCATCCACCGCAACCAGGAGCTTTTCGACCTCTCCAAGATGGCCTTCGCGATCCTCCAGGTGGCGGTCAAGCGGCTCGGCGACCGCCACCGGATGCACCTCCTGGAGGAGGTCAACCGGTCGATGAAGCTCATCCACTACAAGGACGACCGCTTCTTCATCGAGCCGCGTCAGATCGAGGACTGGGAGCGCCCGCCGCTGGCCTCACTCCCCGAGTACCTGGCCCGCCGCCACCAGCTGCAGACGGCGGACCAGCAGGAGCAGAAGAACGGCGCCCGCAAGGGCGAGCAGCGCACCGTAGCCCAGGCCCGCCCCAGCCCCGAATGAGGCCCCCACCTGGCCTCCCCCCGCGATCCTTGGGGTGGTTGGAGGGGGCTAGGTGAGATCGCCGCCCGCATCTGGCGCTTGCTGATGGCAGGCGGGCCCTGTTAAGGCTCGAACGCGCGTTCGGGGTCTGGTATACTACGAACATGCGTTTGGAGTTGTCAATCTCCGAAGCCGAAACCCTGGCCGACAGCCTCCGCGAGCGGCGCCGTCTCATCGACCGCCTGGAGCTCGAATGGGCTGCCGACGCCGCGCGCCTGGCGACCACCGACCACCACCGGGTCGAGGGCTCCGAGAAGGCGTCGGACTTTCTACGCCATCACTGCCAGATGGGCGACGGCGCGGTCAAGGATCGGTTTGCCGTGGGCAGCCAGCTGCACAAGCTCTGGGAAAGCGCGACCGCGATGCAGAAAGGAGAGATCGGCTTCCCACACCTGGTCCAGATGGCCCACACCGCTGGTCCAGATGGCCCACACCGCGAGCGCGGCCTGGCGAGCCTGTGGGTTCGACCTACATCTTCGAGGAGGCAAAGCTCCTGGAGCGGGCGCGCACGGAGAGCGTGGGCAGGTTCTGGCACACCTGCCAGAACTACCTCCATGCCTGCAACCCCGACGCCTTCGCCGACCGGGCCGAGAC
>DATCNF010000306.1:0-16008 GCA_036565325.1 Candidatus Dormiibacterota bacterium
GCTCATAGCCCGTCTTCATGTCGAGCTCGGCGCGGTCGAAGCCGGTCACGAAGATGATCGGCACGTGCTCGGTGTGCGCCCGGTCCCGGATCAGGCGCGCGGTCTCGAAGCCGTCCAGGTCCCCCATCCGGACGTCGAGGAGGATGAGCGCGAAGTTCTCCTCGAGCAGCTTGCGCAGCGCCTCCCTACCCGAGTGGGCGGTGACCAGCCTCTGGCCCAGCGGCTCGAGGATCGTCTCCAGCGCGACCAGGTTGGCCGGGGTGTCGTCTACCAGCAGGATGGCGGCCTCGGGGGGCGCGGTAGGGCTCAAGCCCGCTCCACGGCTCCCGCGGTCCACCGCTTGACCAGGTCCACCAACTGCTCGGCGTCGACCGGCTTGGCGATGTAGTCCGAAGCCCCGGCGTCCAGGCACTTCTCGCGGTCGCCCTGCATGGCCTTGGCGGTCACGGCGATGATCGGCAGGCCCTGGAACTGCGGGTTCTGGCGAATCAGCCCGGTGGTCTGGAGCCCGTCCATCTCGGGCATCATCACGTCCATCAGCACGGCGTCGACGTCGCCCTGAGAGCCCAGCATCTCGAGGGCCTCGGCGCCGCTCTCCGCGTTCAGGACCTCCGCACCCTCGCGCTCCAGGAGCGCGGTCAGGGCATAGATGTTGCGGACGTCGTCGTCCACCACCAGCAGGCGCTTGCCGCTGAGCGGACCGCCCGGCGTGCCGCGGGGGCGCGACGAGCGCTTCAGCGGCGCGGGCGCCGCGGTGCTCAAACTCCCGCGGCCGTTGCCGTTGCCCTGCCCGCGCTTGGCGGGTGCGGGCGCCGTCTCCAGGCCGCGCAGCCAGTGTCCGACCTCCTCCAGCAGCTCGTCAGCGTTGGCGGGATCCTTCATGACGACACCCCGCGCCCCCTTCTTGAGCTTGCCCTGCGCCCGTTTGCTCAGGTCCATGCTCGTGTAGACGACGATCGGGATCGACCGGGTGGCCTCGTCCGATTGGGCGGCCTCGATGAACTGCGACCCGGTCATGTCGGGCAGCCCGAGGTCCAGGACGATGCAGTCGAAGGTCTTCTTCTTGAGTGCCTTGAGCGCCTCTCCGCCGGTCGCGACGGCCATCACCTCCAGGCCCGGCCGAGCGAACTGGTCGACGATCTCGCGCCGCTGCACTGGGTTGTCCTCTATGACCAACAGGCTACGCACGTTGCGCCGGCCGGCCTTGATGCGCTCGAAAAGCTGCCCCAGGCTGTCCTTGGTGACCGGCTTGGTCAGGAAGGTGAGCCCGTTCTCGGCCCCCCGGTGCTGGTCCTCCTCGCGGACCGACACCACGTGCACCGGGATGCTGGCCGTGGCGGAATCGTGGATGAGCTGGTCGTACAGCTGCCAGCCGTCGCGGCGGGGCAGCCCGATGTCCAATGTGATGGCGTCGGGCGCGTAGTCCTTGGCCAGCTGGAAGGCCTGGTCGGCGTCCAGCGCCACCAGCCCCTTGAACCTGTTCTGGTGCGCGATGTCGAGCACCACCGAGGCGAAGTTGGGATCGTCCTCGACGATCAGGAGTATGCGGTCGCCGGGGTTGATGTCCAGCCGGTCGTCGCTCGGCCCCGGCTCCTGCCGCGAGGGCAGCGACGCCGGCCGCTTCGACGGCTGGAGGGCCAGGGCCTCGGTGACGGCGCTGGCGACGCGCGACGCCGGGTGCGGCGGCTGAGGCTCGACATCGGCCGGCGCCGGCGCCCCCACCGGTAGGTAGACGGTGAGGGTGGAGCCCTCGCCGGGCACGCTCTGGAGCCCGATCTCGCCACCCATGAGCTTGACCAGCTCGCGGCTGATGGAGAGGCCCAGGCCCGTGCCCCCGTACTTGCGGCTGGTGGTGCCGTCCGCCTGCTGGAAAGGCTCGAAGACGGTCTTCTGCTTGTCGGGCGCGATCCCGATACCGGTGTCCCGGACGCGGAAGGAGACCACCCCGGCCGCCTGGCGGAGAGAGCGGTTGTCCTTCGACCAGCCGCTGGGGGCGCGCTCGATGACCACTTCCACGCCGCCGTCGTCGGTGAACTTGACGGCGTTGGAGAGCAGGTTGCGCAGCACCTGCTGCAGGCGCTTGGGGTCGGCGTTCATGACCGGCGGCGCCGATTCGTCGAGGGTGACCGAGAAGCTCAGGCCCTTGTTCTCGGCGAGATGCCGGAAGTTGAGGTTCGCGAAGTCGCGGACCTCCGCCAGCTGGACCTCGGCGTAGTCGAGCACGACGGTGCCGGACTCGATCTTGGACAGGTCGAGGATCTCGTTGATGAGGGCCAGCAGGTCCTGCCCCGAGCTCTGGATGATGTTGGCGAACTCGACCTGCTTCGCGGTCAGGTTCTGGGCCGGGTTGTCGGACAGCTGCTGAGCCAGGATGAGCAAGCTGTTGAGCGGCGTGCGCAGCTCGTGGGACATGTTGGCCAGGAACTCGCTCTTGTACTTGGAGGTGACCTCCAGCTGCTGGGCCTTCTCCTCCAGCGAGGAGCGTGCCTGCTCGACCTCCAGGTTCTTGCGCTCGACCTCCTGGTTCTGATCGGCCAGCAGGCGCGCCTTCTCCTCGAGCTCGGCGTTGGTCTGCTGCAGCTCCTCCTGGCGGCTCTGGAGCTCGTTGGCCAGGGACTGGGACTGCACCAGAAGCTCCTCGGTCCGCATGTTGGCCTCGATCGTGTTGAGCACGATCCCGATCGACTCCGTGAGCTGGTCCAGGAAGTCCTGGTGGATGGGGCTGAAGCGCTCGAAGGAGGCGAGCTCGATCACCGCCTTGACGTCCCCCTCGAAGAGGACCGGCAGCACGATGATGTTGAGCGGCGACGCCGCCCCCAGGCCGGACGAGATCTGGACGTAGTCGCCGGGGACGTTGAGCAGCATGATCCGCTGCTTCTCGAGGGCGCACTGCCCGACCAGGCCCTCGCCCAGCCGGAAGGTGCTGGCCAGGCCCTTGCGCTCGCGGTAGGCGTAGGAGGCATGCAGGCGGAGCACCATGTCGTTCCCGCTGACCTGCTCGGCGGTGTAGAAGACGCCGTGCTGGGCGTTGACCAGGGGCGCCAGCTCGGACAGGATGGTCCGCGCCACCGTCACCAGGTCGCGCTGGCCCTGCATCAGTCGCGTGAACTTGTTGAGGTTGGTCTTCAGCCAGTCCTGGTCGGCGTTGCGGCTGGTGGTCTGGCGCAGGTTCACGATCATCTCGTTCACCTTGTCCTTGAGGACCGCCACCTCGCCCGCCGCCTCCACGGCGATGCTCCGGGTCAGGTCGCCCTCGGTGACGGCGGTCGACACCTCGGCCATGGCTCGGATCTGGGTCGTCAGCTGAGCGGCCAGCTGGTTCACGTTGTCGGTCAGGTCCCGCCAGGTCCCGGCGGCGCCGGGCACCGAGGCCTGCGCCCCTAGGCGTCCCTCCACGCCCACCTCGCGGGCGACGGTCGTCACCTGGTCGGCGAAGGTGGCCAGGGTGTCGGTCATCTCGTTGATGGTGTCGGCCAGCGCCGCCACCTCGCCCTTGGCCTCCACGGTCAGCTTGCGCTCGAGGTCGCCCTGGGCGACCGCGGTCACGACGCGCGCGATGCCGCGCACCTGGTTGGTCAGGTTGCCGGCCATCGAGTTGACGTTGTCGGTGAGGTCCTTCCAGACGCCGGCCACGCCGGGCACCTCGGCCTGGCCGCCGAGCTTGCCCTCGGTGCCCACCTCGCGCGCCACGCGGGTCACCTCGCCTGCGAACGCGTTGAGCTGGTCGACCATGACGTTGACGGTGTCCTTGAGCTCCAGGATCTCCCCGGAGACGTCGACCGTGATCTTCTTGCTGAGGTCGCCGTTGGCGACCGCGGTGACCACGCGCGCGATCCCGCGCACCTGGTTGGTGAGCTGGCCGGCCATCAGGTTCACGTTGTCGGTGAGGTCCTTCCAGGTCCCGCCGACACCCTTCACCTCGGCCTGGCCGCCGAGCTTGCCCTCGGTGCCCACCTCGCGCGCCACGCGGGTCACCTCGCCGGCGAAGGAGTTGAGCTGGTCGACCATGACGTTGATCGTGTTCTTCAGCTCCAGGATCTCGCCCTGGACGTCGACCGTCACCTTCTTGGAGAGGTCGCCGGTGGCGACCGCGGTGGTCACCTCGGCGATGTTCCGGATCTGGCTGGTCAGCTGGCCGGCCAGCAGGTTCACGTTGTCGGTCAGGTCGCGCCAGACGCCGCCCACTCCAGGCACCTGGGCCTGGCCGCCGAGCTTGCCGTCGGTGCCCACCTCGCGCGCTACGCGCGTGACCTCGCGGGCGAAGCCGTTGAGCTGGTCGACCATGACGTTGATCGTGTTCTTGAGCTCCAGGATCTCGCCCTGGCCCTCGACCGTGATCTTCTTGCTGAGGTCGCCGTTGGCGACCGCGGTGGTGACGTCGGCGATGCTGCGCACCTGGGCCGTGAGGTTGGAGGCCATCAGGTTCACGCTGTCGGTGAGCTCGCGCCAGACGCCGGCCACCCCGCGCACGCGGGCCTGGCCGCCGAGCTTGCCCTCAGTGCCCACCTCGCGCGCCACGCGCGTGACCTCGGAGCTGAACGAGCCCAGCTGCGCCACCATGGTGTTGACGGTCTTGGCGAAGCGCGCGAACTGGCCCTGGAGGGGCCGGCCGTCGACGTCGGTCGCCATCTGCTGAGAGAGGTCGCCACCGGCCACGGCGCCGATCACGCGGGCCATCTCGATGGTCGGCGCGGTGAGGTCCTCGATCAGGCTGTTCACGGACTCGACCTTGCTCAGCCAGCCGCCACTGACGTCGCCCAGGTTCGCCCGCTGCGTGATCTTGCCTTCCTTGCCCACGACACGCCCGACACGCTGCAGCTCGCGCTCCACCCGGGAGCTGGTCTCGATCACTTCGTTGAGGACGTCGGCGATCTTCCCCGGCATCCCGGTCAGATCACTCGGCATGCGAGCGGCGAAATCCCCGCGCTTGAAGTCGGTCAGCACCTTCAGGAGCTGCTTTTGGTCAAGCAGCTCCCGAGGCGAGGTCATGGTGGCGGCCATCTTGGCTTCCCTCCTTTTAGATCTGCACGCGTGTACTGATACCGGTGGGCATCGGTATCAGATACCGCGCATTATGCACGGGACCTAGCGGGATAGCGAGAGTCACAACGTTGACGGCCACGCACGGATTTGGTTGAATGACCAACCAAGATGCCCGAAGAGACTCGCGAGCGCATCGTCCAGGCGGCCTACGAGGTCCTGGCCCGGGAGGGCTACGACGCCACCTCGATCAAGGACATCGCGGCCGCCGCCGGTGTGGCGGCGGGGCTGGTGCACTACTACTTCAAGAACAAGGAGGACCTGGTGCTGGCCGCGATCGAGGCGGCCTGCCTCGGGCAGGTCGAGGCTTCCGAACTGCCGCCCGAGCAGCAGGCGCGGGACGCCTTCGCCAGGTCGCGCCGGGAGCTGTCAGGCGGCCGCGAGTTCCACCGGCTCCTCTTCGACATGTTCGGGGTGGGCATGCACAACCCGGCGGTGGCCGAGGCGCTGCGCCGGTTCGTGAGCCAGGACCGGGCCCAGATCGAGCGCCTGGCCCGAGAGGTGCTCGCCCAGCGCGAGAGCCGGAGCGCGGACGACGTGCCCGCCATCGCCGCCGCAGTCTGGGGCGGCATCTTCGGCATCTACCTGCAGTCGCTGGTGGATCCCGAGCTGGACGCGGATGGGGCGCTGGACGCCTTTTCGCGAATGGTCATGACTTCGACATGAGGCGGCCATAGGCTCGCCACAGTAAGAGAGGACAAAGCAGCGCATGTTCAACGCCTGGGGCCACTTCGTCCACCGCTTCCGGTGGGCCGTGCTGGCCATCTCGACCCTGTGCCTGGGGATCTCGATCGTGGGCCTCTTCACCGGCGGCCAGTTCATCACCGGCAACTCCAACGACAGCACGCTGCAGGCCGCGCGCGCCAGCCAGCTCATCAACCAGGAGGTCAACGCCGGCAAGTCCGTATCCACGCCGTCGGGTGGAACCTTCCTGCTCATCTTCAAGAGCGGCTCGCTGAGCGCCTCCGACCCCGCCTTCAAATCGGCCCTCGAGGCGGCGGTCCTGCCATTGGCGTCGGACAGCCGGGTGGTGAAGATGAGCACGCCCTACAACCAGGGGGTCCCACTGGTCACGAACCTGGTCTCCAAGGACGGGCACCAGGCGCTGGTCAGCGTCACCCTGCGCGACTCCGGCCTCACCGCCCAGGGCTATGTGGACCAGGTCGTGGGAGAGGTGCGCTCGCCGAGCCTGAGCATCGTCGCGACCGGCAACGTGCCGATCAACAAGGCGTTCAACACCACCCTCGAGAGCGACCTCCAGCGCGCGGAGTACATCAGCCTCCCGGTCTCGCTGATCCTGCTGCTGCTGATCTTCGGGGCCGTGGTCGCCGCCTCCCTGCCGGTGGCGGTGGGGGTGCTCGCGATCCTGGGCGGCGTGGCCGCCACCCTCACCCTGGCGCGCTTCACGGACGTATCCCAGTACGCGCTCAACATCGTGACCCTGATCGGGCTGGGCGTGGCCATCGACTACTCGCTGTTCGTTGTCAACCGGTTCCGCGAGGAACTGAAAGCAGGGGCCGACACGCCCGAGGCCCTGGGCACCACCATGGCCACGGCCGGCCGTGCGGTGACGTTCTCCGGGATCACGGTGGCCATCGGGCTCTCCGCGATGCTCTTCTACCGGGGCACCTTCCTGGCCTCGATGGGCGCCGCCGGCGCCCTGGTGGTGTTCATCGCGGTGCTCTATGGGCTCACCTTCCTGCCGGCGATGCTGGCGGTGCTCGGTCCCCGGGTCGACCGCTGGAGCGTCTTCCCGGCGCGCATGCGTGGAGGGATCGGGTTCTGGCACGGCCTGGCGGCCTGGGTGATGCAGCGCCCGGTGCTGGTGCTGGTTCCCACCCTGGGCTTCCTGATCGTTCTCGGGCTGCCGTTCACGCAGCTCCGGATGGCCAACGGCGACGTCGACGTGCTGCCGCCGCACCTGTCGGCAAGGCAGGGCTACGACACCCTGGTGCGCGACTTCCCCGGGCAGGACCAGAACTTCTACGAGGTGGCCGCCTACTACCCGCAGGGCAGCCCGCTCACCGCCGATCACGTCGGCGCGATCTACGATCTCAGCCGCCAGGTCGCCGGGCTCCACGGGGTGCTGCGGGTGGAGAGCATCGTCGACCTCGATCCGTCACTGAGCCGCGCGGACTACGTGCGCATGTACACCGGCCCTGGCGCTCAGCTGCCGGCGGCAGCCCAGGCCAAGCTCCAGACCAGCACGGGCGGCCACCTGGCGGTGCTCACGGTCGCCAGCAACCTGCAGGCGAGCTCGGACGCCGCGCGCACCCTCCTGTCACAGATCCGCGCTCTCAGCGTGGGCGGCGGCGGCGGCGAGCTGCTGGTCACCGGCCAGACCGCCTTCGACGTGGACGTGATCGGTTACGTGATCGGCCACACCCCATTGGCGGTCGGGTTCGTGCTGGCGGTCACCTACCTGGTGCTGTTCCTGCTGACGGGGTCCGTGGTTCTGCCGCTGAAGGCGATCATCGCCAACCTGCTGTCGGTCTCGGCTTCGTTCGGGGCCCTGGTCTGGATCTTCCAGCAGGGGCACCTGTCGGGGCTGCTCGGTTTCACGCCCCAGTCGATCGACCCCACGACCCCGGTGATCCTCTTCAGCATCGTGTTCGGGCTCTCGATGGACTACGAGGTTCTGCTCGTGGCCCGCATCCACGAGGAGTACCTGCGCACCGGCGACAACCGGCGCGCGGTGGCCGAGGGGCTGGCCAAGAGCGGCCGCCTGATCACGGGCGCGGCGGCGATCATGGTCGCCGTCTTCCTCGCCTTCGGGATGGCCGAGGTCGTGATCATCAAGGCCATCGGCATCGGGCTGGCAGTGGCCGTGGCGCTGGACGCGACCGTCGTCCGCGGCCTGGTGGTGCCTTCGGTGATGCGCCTGCTGGGCGGTTGGAACTGGTGGTCGCCGCGGCCGCTGCGCTGGCTCTACCGGCGGACAGGCCTGGCCGAGCTGGGGATCCACGGACCCAGCCGCCCGGTCGGGGAGGCGGCGGCGTGACCCGGGAGCGGGTCAGGTCCAGCTGGTTCAACAATCGCGTCGTCTCGCCACTGGTCATGGTGTCCGGGATCACCGACCGGCTGAGCGTGCGCGGGCGCCGCACCGGGGCGGAGCGGACGATCCCCCTGCACGTGCTGGAGGTGGACGGCGAGCGCTACCTGGTGGCGCCCCGGGGCGAGGTCGAGTGGGTCCAGAACATCCGCGCGGCGGGCGAGGGTCGGCTGCTCCGCCAGGGCAAGCCGCCCGAGCGGATCGGCGTGGAGGAGGTCACCGGTCCCGAGCGCGCGCGCCTGATCGACCTCTACAAGGAGCGCTGGGGCCGCGAGGTCGTGGACTTCTGGTCGCAGCTGCCCCGGCCCGAGCAGCACCCGGTCTTCCGGGTGGTCGGCCCGCCCGCTTGAACTGACGGATATCCCGGGTTATCCGGGATGCGGGCGCCGATTAGGGACGGACATCCCGGGTTATCCGGGGTTCCCCTACTTGGCGGGCACCTGCGCCATCGCCGCCGTCAGGCGCCCGAGCTCGTCCATCAGCCGGTCGAAGGCCCCGAAGTCCAGCGACTGCGCTCCGTCCGAGAGCGCCTCGTCCGGGTGGGGGTGGACCTCGACCAGCAGCCCGTGCGCCCCCGCCGCCACCGCGGCCAGCGCCATCGGGCGCACCAGCGACCACTTCCCCGTCGCCTGCGACGGGTCGACGACCACCGGCAGGTGCGTGAGCTCCCGCGCCAGGGGGATCACGTTGAGGTCGAGCGTGAACCGCGTGGCCACCTCGAACGTCCGAATGCCGCGCTCGCACAGCATCACGTCGCGGTTGCCCTGCGACAGCACGTACTCGGCCGCCAGCAGCCACTCCTCCACGGTGGAGGACATCCCGCGCTTCAGCAGCACCGGCTTACCGACGCGCCCGACCTCCTGCAGCAGCGCGTAGTTCTGCATGTTGCGCGTGCCCACCTGCAGCACGTCCACGTAGCGCGCGCACAGCTCTACGTCAGCGGGCGTCACCACCTCGGACACCACGCGCAGCCCCGTCTCCTCGCGCGCCAGCGCGAGCATCCGGAGACCGGCTTCGCCGAGGCCCTGGAAGGAGTACGGCGAGGTGCGCGGCTTGAACGCGCCCCCGCGCAGCATGCGAGCCCCCCGCGCGGCCACGTGGCGCGCGGTCTCGATCAGCATCTCCTCCCCCTCGACCGAGCAGGGACCGGCCATGACCACCACGTCATGTGATCCACCCACCTTCACGCCCCCCACGTCGACCACGGTGTCCGCAGCCCGGAACTCCCGCGAGGCGAGCTTGAACGGCTTGGTGATGGGGATGATCTCCTTGATCCCCGGCAGGTGCGAGAAGGCCTCGCGATAGGCGTAGGCGTTGGACCCGATCACCCCGACCAGCGTGCGGTCCTCGCCGCGCGAGAGCTCGATCTTCAGACCGATCTCCTTGACGCGCTCGACGACGGCGTTGATCTGCTTCTCCGTGGCCTGGTGCGACATCACGATGATCAACGGGAAACCTCCAGACTGGTGCGCATGGCGTCGAGGTCCGATTTGATGGCGGCGGCGCCGCGCAGGTACGCGTGCCGCATCTCGCGCTGTCTCTTGTCGGTGTTGTAAAGCAGCAGCACGCGCACGCAGCGCGCCACCCCGCGCGGGTTGGGCAGCGCCACGTTCATGTCGTGGCCGCAGAGCAGCGGCACGTCCACCCAGCCCAGGCGGCGCGCCGCCAGCGCGGGGAACTCGGCGTTGAGGTCGGGCGTGGTCGTGAAGTAGGCGAAGGCGATCTCCTCGCGGTCCAGCTCATTGAGCGCGATCAGCTCGCGCAGCACGGTCTCGGTCGCCTCCACGATCGCCTCCGCCGTGTTGGCCTCGGCCGTGATCGCGCCTCGGATGCCTCTCACCGCCATCCGTTCACCAAGGCCTCGAACACGGGCTGCGGGTCCCTCCCCTCGTGCACTTCGTTGAGCAGAACCGACGCCACCACCGCGGCGTCAGCCTGCCCCACCAGCGCCTTCACATGTGCGGGGCGCGAGATCCCGAATCCCGCCGCGATCGGCAGCTCGGTCAGCCGCCGCACGCGCTTCAGCAGGTCCTCCAGGCGGGGATCGAGCTCGTGCCGGATCCCCGTGACACCGGTCACGGTCACGCAGTAGACGAACCCCGTGCTGGCCTCGGCAGCCAGCTCGATGCGCGGGTCGGGGCTGGTGGGCGCCACCAGGAAGACCGTGTCCAGCCCCGCGGCGCGCAGCCACTCCACGATCGTGCCCGATTCCTCGGGCGGCAGGTCGACCAGCAGGACCCCCCGCGCTCCAGCCTCGGCGGCGTCTGCCGCGAAGCGGCGGGGGTCGTAGGCGAGGAGGGGGTTGACATAGGTCATCAGCACGACCGGCACGCCCTCGGCGGCGACCTCGGCAGCTACCGAGAGCGCGCCCGCGACGGTCATGCCGCCATCCAGCGCGACCTGTCCCGCGCGCTGGATGACCGGCCCGTCGGCGAGGGGGTCGCTGAAGGGGATCCCGACCTCGATCGCGGCCGCGCCCGAGCGCGCGTACATGCGCCCCAGCGCCACCGAGCGCGCCCGGTCCGGGTACCCGGCCATCAGGTAGGGGATCAGCTTCACGTCCCCCTCGGCCCGGACCGCCGCCGCCAGGGCCGACTCAGCTCGCGCCGTCGCCACCAAACTCCTCCACTGAATCCATGTCCTTGTCACCGCGACCGCTGAGGCACACCAGGACCCGGCCCCCGGGCCCCAGCTCGCGGGCCAGGCGGCCGGCGTAGGCCAGCGCGTGCGCGGGTTCGAGAGCGGGCATTATGCCCTCCAGCCGCGTGCAGAGCCGGAACGCCGCCACCGCGTCGTCGTCGTCGACCGCCAGGTAGTCAACCCGCTCCAGGTCCTTCAAGAAGGAGTGCTCGGGCCCCACGCCCGGGTAGTCGAGGCCGGCGGACACCGAGTGGGTGACGGCCACCTGGCCCTCCCGATCCTGCAGAAGGTAGGAGTACGACCCGTGCAGGACCCCCGGGCGCCCGGCCACCAGCGAGGCGGCGTTGGAGCCCACCTCCATCCCCCGCCCCATCGCCTCCACGCCGACCAGGCGCACGTTGGGGTCGCCCAGGAAGGCGGTGAACATGCCGATCGCGTTGGAGCCGCCGCCCACGCAGGCGACCACCACGTCCGGCAGGCGACCCTCGGCCACCAGGTACTGGTCGCGGGCCTCGTCGCCGATCACCCGCTGGAGGTCGCGCACCATCTGCGGGTAGGGGTGCGGCCCGACCGCCGAGCCGATGATGTAGTGGGTGTCGCCGACGTTGGTCACCCAGTCGCGGATGGCCTCCGAGGTCGCGTCCTTGAGAGTCGCGGACCCCGCCGAGACCTCGCGCACCGAGGCTCCCAGCAGCCGCATCCGGCGCACGTTCATGGCCTGGCGGCGCATGTCCTCGGTGCCCATGTAGACCACGCATTCGAAGCCGAAGCGCGCGCAGACGGTGGCCGTGGCGACGCCGTGCTGGCCGGCGCCGGTCTCGGCGATGATCCGGGTCTTGCCCATGCGCAGGGCCAGCAGCGCCTGCCCGAGCGCGTTGTTGAGCTTGTGGGCGCCGGTGTGGCAGAGGTCCTCGCGCTTCAAGTGGATGGTGGCGCCCCCGAAGTGCTCGGTCAGGCGCTCGGCCGCGTAGAGCGGCGTCGGCCGGCCCACGAAGGCGTGCCGGTGGCCGGCCAGCTCGAGCTGGAACTGGGGGTCGTCGCGGGCCTCCAGCCAGGCGTGCTCGAGCTCCTCCAGGGCGGCCATCAGCGTCTCCGGCACGTACTGGCCGCCGTACGGCCCGAACCTGCCCTTCAGCATCGGCCGGCCTCCCGGACCGCCTTCACGAAGGCGCGCAGGAGCTCCGGGTCCTTGACCCGGGGCCGGCTCTCGACACCGCTGGAAACATCCACCCCGTACGGACGATAGCGTTCGACGAGGCTGCCGACGTTCTCCGGGTTGAGCCCGCCGGCCACGATCACCTGCCGGGAGGCAAGCAGCGGTCGGGCCCGCTCCCAGTCCCAGGCCCGCCCGGTCCCGCCCCGCTGGTCGGAGCTCCAGGAGTCGAGCAGCACCGGGTCCGGCCAGGCCTCGGCGTCGGGGATCACGCCGTCGCGCACTTTCAGGACCTTGATCGGGGGCCGGGGCGCGGCGTAGCCGGGGGGCTCGGACCCGTGCAGCTGCACCCGGTCCAGGCCCACCAGCTCGGCGATCGCGGCCACCTCCGCCGGTGACTGGTCGATGAAGACGCCCACGATCTCGGGCCGCCGCTCCAGCGAGTCCACGATGGCGCGCGCCTCCTGTGCCGTCACCTGGCGCGGCGACGAGCAGAAGTGGAAGCCCAGCAGGTCGGCGCCCGCCTCCACCGCGGCCGCCGCCGAGGCCGCATCGCAGATCCCGCAGACCTTGATCAGCGTCAGACCGCGAGCTCCTCGATCAGGGCGCCGGGATCAGGCGCCCTCATCAGCGCCTCGCCCACCAGCACGGCGTCGGCCCCGGCCTCGCGCAGCGCCCGGGCGCCGGCCGCGTCACGCACGCCGCTCTCCGCGACCAGCACGGTCGCCGCCGGGATCAGGGGCCGCAGCCGGGCGGTGAGGCCGGTGTCGACCTCGAAGGTGTCGAGGTCGCGGTGATTGACCCCGATCACCCGGGCCTCCAGCGTGAGCGCGTCCTGGACCTGCGCCTGCTCGTGGATCTCGACCAGCGGCTCCATGCCCAGCCGGCGGGCGTAGGCGGCCAGCTCCCGGAGGCGGGCCGCCGGAACCGCGCCCACGATCAGGAGCACGGAGTCGGCGCCCAGCGAGCGCGCCTCGGCGACCTGGTACTCGTCGCTCACGAAGTCCTTGCGCAGGATCGGCAATGAGCACGCCTCCCGGGCCTCGGCCAGGTGCTCGGGACGCCCGCCGAAGCTGGTCTCCTGGCAGATCACCGAGATCGCAGCGGCGCCCCCGGCCTCGTATTGGGAGGCGAGGCGGGCCGGCCGGTAGTCGGCGCCTTCCGCCAGCACGCCCGCCGAGGGAGTGCGCGCCTTCATCTCCGCGATCACCCGCAGGCGGTCGCCGCGCAGGGCGGCGGCAAAGTCGGCGGCGGCCGGTCTCTCCCTGGCGCGTCGCTCCAGCTCAGCCAGCGGGACGCGGTCACGCCGGGCTGCGGTCTCCTCCGCGCTCTCGCGGACCAGCCTCTCCAGGAGCCCCGTCACTAAGCGACCGCCACCGCCTGGGAAACCGATACCCAGCGCTCCAGGGTGGCGGCGGCGCGGCCCTGGTCGATGGCCTCGGCGGCCAGCGCCAGGCCCTCTTTCCAATCCGGCGCCAGCCCGGCCACGCGCAGGGCGGCGGCCGCGTTGAGCAACAGGATGTCGCGCCGGGGGCCGGTCGCCCCGCCCAGCAGGGCGGTGGCGATGGCCGCGTTCTCCGCGGCGCCGCCGCCGCGCACCGCCTCTGGGGTGGCACGCGGCAGCCCGAGCTCGACCGAGTCGAGGACGTACTCCTGCCGCCGGCCGTCCTCCAGCTCGATCACGCCCGAGGGGGCCACTGTGCTGAGCTCGTCCATCCCGTCCGCGGCGTGGAAGACCAGGGCGCGCTCCACGCCCAGGCGCATGAGGACATCGGCCATCACCGGCGCCAGGGCCGCGTCGGCCACGCCCAGCGCCTGCCGGCTGGCCCCGGCCGGGTTGCAGAGGGGCCCCAGGATGTTGAACACCGTGCGCACGCCCAGCTCCCGCCGGGGGACGCCGGCGAAGCGGAACGAGGGGTGGAAGACGGGGGCGAACAGGAAGCCGATACCGGCCTCCTGGATACAGCGCGCCACGCCCTCGGGGCCGAGGTCGATCTTCACGCCCAGCGCCTCCAGGACGTCGGCGCTGCCGCAGGCCGAGGACGCGGCCCGGTTGCCGTGCTTGGCCACCCGCGCCCCGCAGGCGGCGGCGACCACCGCGGCCAGGGTCGATATGTTGAAGGTGCCGGTGCCGTCGCCGCCGGTGCCGCAGGTGTCGAGCAGGCCGTCGCCGGCGTCGATGGGCGTGGCCAGGGCGCGCGCGGTGCGCGCCAGGCCGGTGAGCTCCGCCGCCGTCTCGCCCTTGATCCGCAGCGCGATGATGAAGCCGGCGATCTGGACCGGCGTGGCCTCGCCGCTCATGATCAGGCGCATCGCGGCCGAGGCTTCCTCCTCGGTCAGCGACTCGCCGCGGACGAGCTTGCCGATCGCCTCGATCACGCGGCCAGGGCCCTGCGGCGGAGGAAGTTGACCAGGATCCGCGGGCCCTCCAGGGTCAGCACCGACTCCGGGTGGAACTGCACGCCGAAGGTGGCGTGGGTGCGGTGGCGGAGGCCCATCACGACCCCGTCATGGGTCCAGGCGGTGATCGCCAGGTCGGCAGGGAGGGTGCCGGGGTCTACCACCAGCGAATGGTAGCGAGTGGCCTCCAGGGGGTCGGGAAGCCCGGCGAAGACACCGGTGCGGTCGTGGCGGATGAACGAGGTCTTGCCGTGCACCGGCTGGTGGCGCACGACCTGGCCGCCGAAGGCCTCCGCGATCGCCTGGTGGCCCAGGCACACGCCCAGGATCGGCACCCGGCCGCTCAGCTGCCTGACGGCTTCCACGCTGATGCCGGCGTCCGCCGGCGTCCCGGGGCCGGGTGAGATCACCACCGCGGAGTGCTCGGCCAGCCGCTCCAGGGTCACCGCGTCGTTGCGGTAGACCGCCGGCGGCGCGCCCAGCTCGGCCAGGAGCTGGACCAGGTTGTAGGTGAAGGAGTCGTAGTTGTCGATCACCGCTACCCGGCTCACGGCATCTTCTCCGCCTGCTCGATGGCCGCGAACAGCGCGCCGGCCTTGCTCAGGCACTCCTGGTACTCGAACTCGGGATCGGAGTCGGCGACCACCCCCGCGCCCGCCTGCACGTAGGCGACCCCGCCCGCCACCACCACCGTGCGCAGGGTGATGGCCATGTCCAGGTTGCCGCCGTAGCCGACGTAGCCGAGGGCGCCGGCATAGGGCCCGCGGCGATCGGGCTCCAGGCCGGCAATGATCTCCATCGCACGGATCTTGGGTGCGCCCGACACCGTGCCCGCCGGGAACGCGGCTCTCAGCGCATCCAGCGGGTGCCGACCCGGTGCCAGCTCGCCCGTCACCGTCGAGCTGATGTGCATGACGTGGCTATACCGCTCGACCTCCATCAGGCGCTCCACGCGCACGGTGCCCGGGGTGGCCACCCGGCCGACGTCGTTGCGGCCGAGGTCGACCAGCATCACGTGCTCGGCCCGTTCCTTGGGATCGGACATCAGCTCGCGCTCCAGCTCCGCGTCCTGCTGGGCGTCGGCGCCGCGGCGGCGGGTGCCCGCCAGCGGCCGGGTCGTGACGCGGCCGTCCTCGACGCGGACCAGGACCTCGGGGGAGGTCCCGACCAGGAAGCGGCCGCCGCCCAGGGCCAGGTGGAACATGTAAGGCGAGGGGTTGAGCGCCCGCAGGCAGCGGTAGACGTCGAAGGGCCGCGCCCCCAGCGGCTTGGCGAAGCGCTGCGAGAGCACGACCTGGAAGGCGTCGCCGGCGAGGATGTGCTCGCGGGCCGCGTCCACCATGGCCCGATAGGAGCCGGGCGAGAGGTTGGCAGCCCAGGCGGCGCCATTGACCTCGGCCCGGTCCTCGCGCGGCACCGACTCGGCCGCCAGGCGCTCCTCCATCTCGTCGAGGCGCGCTACCGCTTCCGCGCGGCCTTCCTCGGCGGGCCGGTGGAGGGTGAGCAGGCGCACGTGGCGGGTCAGGTGGTCGAAGACCGCCAGGTTCTCGGCTACCAGGAAGGCCGACTCCGGCATGTCGGGCGCCAGTCCGGAGGGCGCCGGCAGGCGCTCGAAGTGGCGCGCGGCCTCGTAGCCGAGGTACCCGACCGCCCCGCCCGCAAAGCGCGGCGGGCCCGGCGTGGGGGCGATCCGGACCGCGGCGATCTTCTTGAGGGCCGGCAG
>DATCNF010000307.1:0-2895 GCA_036565325.1 Candidatus Dormiibacterota bacterium
GAGGGGGACGGGGCTAGCCCTCACCGCTACGCTGGACTGAATGGACCTCGATTCCCTTCCGGCCCAGCTTCGGCCCGTCCTCAACGCCCTGGCCTCCGCTCTGCGCGCCCGCGAGCCCGCGGTCCGGGAACGGGTCGACAAGCTGCGCGCCGAGCACCCGCTGGATAGCCCCGACCAGCTCGCCCAGCGCCTGCTGTCGAGCACTCGGCGCCGGGTCGCGGCGACCGGCGCCGCCAGCGGGGCGGCCGCCATCGCGCCCGGCCTGGGCACGCTGATCGCCCTGGGAACCGTCACCGGCCAGAGCCTCTACGCACTGGAGCAGGAGACCGAGCTGGTGCTGGCCATCGCGATCATCTATGGGCACGAGCTGGCGGGGTCCGACGAGCGGCTGCTGGAGGCCCTCCTGGTGGTGGGGATCGCGGGCGGCGCCGTCAAGCTGCGCGACAGCGTGCTGGTCGCCGGCGGCGAGCGTCTCACCGTGGCCGCCGTGCGCAGCCTGCCGGCGCGCGCCCTGGCCGGGCCCGGCACCCACCTGTTGGCGCGCGTGCTGACCCGCCTCCTCGGCCGGCGCGCGCTTAGCGCGGTGGTGCGGCTGGCGCCGATGGCGGTCGGGATGGCCGCCGGCGCCGGGTTCGACTGGCTGGCCGTCACCGCCCTGGGCCGAGCCGCGATGCGCTACTACGGGCCCGGAGGCCCGGCGGTGAGAGCCCTACCCCCGCACCGCGAAGATGGAGCCGAGGTCGAAACTCGCCACTGAGTCGACCTGGTCGAACCCGCATTCGGCGGGCGGCTTGTCGACTCGCCAGCGCAGGAAGCGGGCAGCATGGCGAAAGCGTTCGCCGCTCTGCAGCTTCTCGTAGGCGACCTCGCAGACCAGCTCGGGCCGCACCCCCTGCCAGTCCATGCCGTCGCGACCGCGCGACCAGCGGCTGGGGCCGCCCGGCCTCCTCCCCATCTCCTCCGGCGCCGGTTCCTGGCGCAGCGGTTCCAGCTTGACCAAAAGAGCCTTGCGGGTGGCGGCGTCGAAGGACGAGGTGTGGCCGACGTAATGCAGGTTCCCGGTCTCGTCGTAGAGACCGAGCAGCAGCGAGCCCAGGGTCTTGCCGTACTTGTCCCAGCGCCAGCCGATGACCACGCAATCGGCGGTGCGCTGGTGCTTGATCTTGGCCCACAGCCGCTTGCCCGAGACGTAGGGCTGCTCCCAGGACTTGGCGATCACGCCGTCCAGGCCGGCGCCCTCGAACTGCTTGAACCACTCGGCGGCCACCGCCGCCGAACGCGTGTAGGGCGTCAGGTGGACCGGCGCCTGGACCGGCCCCAGCAGCTTCTCCAGGCGCTCCCGGCGCCGGTTGAGCGGTTCCGGGCGCAGGTCCTCGCCCTCCAGGGCGATGACGTCGAACGCCACGAACATCGAGGGCGTCTTGTCGGCGAGCATGCGGATGCGCGATTCGGCGGGATGGATGCGCTGCTGCAGCTGGTCGAAGTCGAGGCCCGAGGGCCCGGCGAGGATGATCTCGCCGTCCAGCACCACCTGCCCGGCGGGCAGGGTGCGCAGGGGCTCGAGCAGCTCCGGGAAGTAACGGGTCATGTCGCGCTGGCCCCGGCTGACCAGCGTGACCTTGCCCTGGTTGAGGTGGACCAGCGTCCGAAAGCCGTCCCATTTGGGCTCGTACTCCCACTGCGGCCCTTCGGGCATCTGGCCCGGCGGGAGGGGTGCGGCCAGCATCGGCTCCATGTCGAGCGGTATGGGGTCGGTCACCGCCCGACAGAATACGGTCATGCTCCAATCCCCAAAAAATCTGCGATTATTCTCACCCCACCAAATCTGCGATTTGGCGGGGACCCCGGTCGGGGGCCCCTGATGCTCCGGTCGAAACCCGTCGGGCTCCTGCGCATGGAGGGCACCATCGGCGTCGGTGTCCGGTCCGCCGACTGGGTGCCGCTGCTGGAAGGCGTCCGGCGCTCGCGGCGGATCAAGGCGCTGGCCCTCGAGATCGATTCCCGCGGCGGGTCGGCCTCAGCCTCCGACTACATCCACGAGGCGCTGCGCCAGTTGGCCGCCGAAAAACCCGTGGTGGCGTTCTCGGGCAACCTCTGCGCGTCGGGCGGCTACCTGATCGCCGCCGCTGCCCGGCGCTTCATCGTGCAGCCCGCCGCCCTGGTGGGCTCGATCGGGGTGATCTCGGTGCGGCCGCTGGCCTACGACCTGATGCAGCGCGTCGGGCTCGCGGTCAGGGTCTCCAAGAGCGACCGTCTGAAGGACATGGGGGCCTTCTGGCGCCCGCCCACCGAGGAGGAGGAGGCCAAGGAGCAGGCCCTCGTCCAGGAGTACTACTCGATGTTCCTGGAGCGGGTCGTCGCGGGGCGCGGCATGGACCCCGATCAGCTGCGGGCGCTGGCCACCGGCGAGGTGTTCACCGGGCGCCAGGCGGTGGCCTCGGGGCTGGCCGATCGCGTCGGCACCTTCCAGGACGCCATCGACGAGGCGGCAGGGTTGGCGGGCGTTGCGAGGCGACCCCGGTGGCTGGGGACCAAGCGGTCGCTGCGGCAGCGGCTGCTCGGCCCCCTGGCCACCTCTCTTGCCGATGAGATCTGGGAGCGCGCGCTGGCGGTGACGACCGCCGAGCCGCGCTACTGAGCTCGAGTTATTTCGTGGGGCTCGCCGCAGGCGACGGGGCGTTCGAAGGCGCGCTGGTCTGCGTCGTGGTGGTGCCGTTGTTGGTGGTCGTGGTCGTCGCCGGGCCCCAGTGCCAGAAGGCGACTCCGGCGTAGAGCAGGAAGAGGATCACCAGGACGGCGACGATCAGCATGGCAATCGCCGCACCGGCGCCGCCACTTGAGCCGCCCTCTTCGACAACTGTGGTGCCCGCCGGCGTGTAGTACCGGCGATACGTA
>DATCNF010000308.1:0-1731 GCA_036565325.1 Candidatus Dormiibacterota bacterium
GAGGAGCACCGGCAGCGGCTGCCCGGCCACCGCCAGCACGCAGCCGTACACGGGGTGCGCGTGCACGATCGCGCTGACGTCAGGCCGGGCCGCGTAGATGGCGGCGTGCACGGCCCGCTCCGAGGAGGGTGGCAGGGGTCCGGACCAGGAGGCGTCGGGCGCCACCGCCACGATCTGCTCGGGTCGGGTCTGGTCGTAGGGCACCCGGGTGGGCGAGATCAGCATGCCCTCGCCGTCGCGCACCGACAGGTTGCCATCGGCGCCGACCACGTAGCCACCGGCCAGCAGCCGGCGGCCGAAGGCTACAAGCTCAGCTCGGGCGGCGTCGGCTGAGCTCGCGCTGGCGCTCCTTCCAGTAGTCGAGCCGGCGGCGCAGCCGGTCCCGCTCCGCGGTCAGCACCAGGAGGTCGGTCGTGCCCACCTCTTCCCGGGCCTGGGCCTCGGTCATGTTGCGCAGGCCCTCGGTCGCGCTGTCGACCAATCGCTCCTTGAAGAGCACCAGCTCGGAGTAGACGGTGATCCAGTGCGCGGCGTCCTCGACGTATCCCGTATCGGGATCCTCTCCGTCGATCAGGCGGTCGGGATCGACCGACCTCTGGGCGGCCCGCTTCTCCAGGTCCTCCTTCTTCTTCATACCGCTCCCCTTGTCCAGGCTTTCGTGTTAAGGCGAGGATATCAACGCCCCGCGGCAGCGGCCATAATCGGGTGCCCTTGCAGGTCCCCCTCGACTCCCTGGCCGGGCCCGTCCGCGTGCTCGCCGGCCCCGGCACCGGCAAGACGCGGGCGCTGGTCGAGCTCTACGCGGCGCTGGTCCGGGAGGGCCGGGCACCGCGCTCGCGGATCCTGGTCCTCACCTTCTCCACGGCCGCCGCGGCCGAGATCGCGCGCCGGGTCGACGCCGAGCTCACCGACTCCTACGACCGGGCCTGGATCTCGACCTTCCACAGCTTCTGCTGGCGCCTGCTGCGCGAGCACCGCCCCGACGCCGACCGGCTCCTGATCAGCAAGTTCCAGGAGTGGGCCGCCATGCGGCGCACGCTGGACGAGGCCGACCCCGCCCGGCTGGGCCCCTTCGGGCCGGACCGGCTGCGGCGCAGCGATGCCTTCGCGCAGGACGTGCTCGCCTTCGTGGCGCTGCTCAAGCAGAACCTGGAGTACCCGAGCACCTTCGCCCTCCTGGCCGAGACCGCGGGCAGCCCGCGCATGCGGGCGCTGGCCGTGATCTACGCCGAATACCAGGCGCGCCTGCAGCGCGCTCGATTGGTCGATTTTCGCGACCTGGTGGCCGGCGCGATCGAGCTGCTCACGCTGCAGCCCCAGGCCGCCACCTTCGACTACGTGCTGGTCGACGAGTTCCAGGACGTCGACCCCGCTCAGTTCCGCCTCCTGCGCATGCTGGCGCCCCCCGCGGCGCACCCCAAGCTGGTGGTTTTCGGAGACCCGGATCAGTCGATCTACGGCTTCCGCGGCACCGTCCCCCGGCTGCTCACCGAGGAGCTGGAGTCCGTTTACCGGCCCAGCACCTTTGAGCTGGAGGTCTCGCACCGCTGCCCGCCCGCGATCCTGGAGGCCGGGGAGCGCCTGCTCGCCGCCACCCAGCCCCGACGCGCCGCTCGACGCGCCCGCGCGGAGAAACCGGCGGGCCCCGCGATCACCGTGGCGCGCGAGGGCAACTCGGTCGACGAGGCCTTCTTCGTGGCCCGCGAGATCCGGCGCCTGATCGTCGAGGAG
>DATCNF010000309.1:0-1819 GCA_036565325.1 Candidatus Dormiibacterota bacterium
TAGACGGCCAGCGCCAGCGACCGCGGGATGGGCGTAGCGGTGAGGGCCAGGAAATGCGGCCTCCCCTCTCCCGCCTTGGCCCGCAGCAGCTCGCGCTGGCGGGTGCCGAAGCGGTGCTGCTCGTCGACCACGGCCAGCCCGAGGCGGTTCATCTGGACGGCGCCCTCGATCAGGGCGTGGGTCCCGACCAGCAGGGCGCAGTGCCCCGAGGCGGCCGCGGTCAGGACGCGCCGGCGCTCGGCCGCAGGCTGGCCGGAGACCAGGAGCTCGACCTTGAGGTCGGGGAACGACCCTTCCAGGTAGGCGCGGAACTTCTGCAGGTGCTGGCGGGCCAGGATCTCGGTGGGCGCCATCACCAAGGACTGCAGGCCGGCAGCGTGGGCCATGGCCACCGCGGCGGCGGCCACGGCGGTCTTGCCGGCGCCGACGTCGCCGTTGAGGAGGCGGTTCATGGGCACCTCCTTCTCCATGTCCTGGTAGATCTCCCAGGTCGCCCGGCGTTGAGCGCGGGTGAGCTCGAAGCCAAGGCCGGCCTTGAAGGCGTCGATCACGTCCTGCCGGTAAGGAACCGCGGTCGCCGGCTCCTGGGCGAACTCGCCGCGCTGCAGCAGGAAGGCCAGCTGGAGCTCGAAGAGCTCGGCGAACTGGATGCGGCGCTTGGCCTCCGCCCAATCCGCTTCGCGGTCGGCGGTGTGCGCGACCCGGATCGTCTCGGCCAGCGGCAGCAGGCGGTTTCGCGTGCGCACCTCCTCGGGCAGGGTCTCCTGGAGACCTGCGGCCAGGGGCAGGGCGGCGGCCACCAGCTCGGTCATCTTCTTGTTGGTCATCTCGCCACTGAGGTGGTACCTGGGCATCAGCCCGCCCACGCGGCGGAGCGAGCCGGACCCGACCAGCTCGTGGTCCGGGTTGACCATCTCCGGGCGCTGCGGGCTGCCCTTGACCGGGCCGGCCAGCACCACCCGGCTGCCTGGTTGGAGCTGGTCCAGAAGCCACGGCTTGTTGAACCACAGCACCTTCAGCACCCCGCCGTGGTCGTCCGCCAGCCGCGCCTCGATGTACGTGCGCCGGTTGCGCGCGAAGGCTCTCTTGATGCTGGTCAGCTGCCCGGTGACGGTTGCCTGGTGGCCCGGCTTCAGCCACGCCACCGGCAGCGCCTGGCCGTACTCGTCCCAGTGGTAGGGGAGCTCGAGCAGCAGGTCCCGCACGGTCCGGATGCCCATCGTCTCCAGGCCCTGCCGGTATTTGGCCTGCAGCGACACGCCCAGCTCCGTCACCGGCGCATCCAGGGTCAGAGCCACGGTCGGCACGCCCTATAGGATCGGGGATCGTGGCAATTCGACCGGCACCGCCCTTAACACGGGTCGAGGACGTGGTCGAGGTGCTGCATGGCGTCGAGGTCCACGACCCTTACCGCTGGCTGGAGGACGAGGCGGCGTCCGAGGTCCGCGAGTGGGTCGCCCGCCAGCAGGGGTACGCCCGCGCCTACCTGGACGCGCTGCCCGAACGGCCGGCGATCGAGGCGCGGCTGCGCGCGGCGATGGACGTCGGGTCGCTGGGGCCCAGCCGGCCGCGCGGCCGCTACCGCTTCTTCCTGCGCCGGGAGCCGGGCGCCGACCAGGCCTGCCTCTGGGTCGACGGCGGCGACGGCGAGCGAGTGCTGGTCGACCCCAACCCGATGAGCGCCGACTCCGCCACCGCCATCGACTGGTGGTACCCGTCCGACGACGGCGAGCTGGTCGCGGTCGGGATCTCCGAGGGCGGCAGCGAGGACAGCGTGCTGTCGCTGGTGGAGACGGCAACCGGCCGCCACCTGCCCGAC
>DATCNF010000310.1:0-6303 GCA_036565325.1 Candidatus Dormiibacterota bacterium
GAGTGGGCGCGTCCGCGGGAGCGGGCTCGGGCAGCGGAGCCGACTCCGCCACCTCGCTGACGCGGTCAGCGGAGCCACCCCGGCGCCGGCGCCGGCGCCGGGCGGGAGCCTCCACCGGCGCCGCGCCCGGAGCTGTCCGCGCGCGCCGGGCGACCAGCCGGCTGACTTCGCCCTCGGCGACCAGCTGGCCGTCCTGGTCGAGCACCTCGACGTGCCAGAACGCCAATCCCCAGGCCGGGTTCTCGACGCCGCGCTTGCGGAACAGCCGCCAGCGGGTCTGGATGGTGTCGCCGGGCCGCACCGGCTTGAGGAACTTCCAGCTCATGCCGACCATCCCGACCGTCGCCGGCAGGGGTACATCGAGCGAGCCCAGGCCGACCGCGGCCGCGGCCAGGAAAGTGCCGGGCGCCACCGGGCCGTGGAAGTGGCCGGAGCGCGCGAAGGGCTCGTCGATGAGCAGCGGGCTCATGTCGCCGGCGGTGCCGGCAAAGGTGGCGAGATCCGCAGGCGCGATCGTTCGGCGGCGGGTGGTCCAGGCGCCTCCCAGCGGGAGGTCCTCGAAGTAGAGGGGCTGCGAGACGTGGTCCGGACTGTTCAGAGGCGGCCCGAGTATAGCCGCCGGTTGTGGCCTAGAATCCACCGATCGCTTGGGGAGGTGGGGTCACCCGGGTTTGGTTTACGCGCTCGTAATCTCGTTCGCCGTTCTGGCGGCGGCGGCCGCGGTACTGCTCTGGACCGCCGGGCGGCTCCGGCAGAAGACCGTGGAGCTCCGGCTGGCGGTCGAACAGACCGCCGCCGCCCGCGACCAGGCCCAGGTCCTGCTCTCGGTGGCGGAGGCGGTCAACAGCTCGCTGTCGCTGGAGGACGTGATCGACGTCGCCCTCTCGCGCTGCGTGCACATGGTGCGTGCGCCGGCCGGTGCCTTCTACATGGCGCGGCCGGGGCGGATCGAGCTGACGCGCGAAGCTTCGATCGGCCTCGCGGCCCGGGCCCACGGCGCGGTGCGGCCCCTGACGACCGAGCCCATGCTGACCGCGCTCAACGCACCCGCACCGGCGGTGGTCGAGCTCGATGCTGACGCGGCGCCCGGCCTGGACGGCGGGGGACATCCCGCCTTCGTTCTGATCGTTCCCATCCGCCGCGGCACCCAGCTGATGGGCGCCATGGAGCTCTACCTGCCCAACCAGCCGCTCTTCCCGAGCACGCTGACGGAGCTGCTGAAGGGCATCGGCGCCCAGGCCGCCACCGCCATCCGCCACGCCCAGATCTATCGCGAGCAGGAGGAGAGCTCGCTGACCGACGAGCTGACGCGGCTGCCCAACCGCCGCTACCTCGGCCAGCGCTTCCTCCAGGAGCGGCAGCGGGCTCGCCGCACGCAGAAGTACCTGGGGATCCTGATGCTCGACCTCGACCACTTCAAGACGATCAACGACAGCCACGGCCACCTGATCGGCGATGCCGTGCTCGCGCACCTGGCCTCCATCATCCGGGGCTCCGTCCGCGACTCCGACGTGGCTGCCCGCTACGGTGGCGAGGAGTTCGCGGTCATCGTCCAGGAGACCGATCTCGACGGCGCCATGCGCCTGGCGGGCCGCATCCGGACGGCGGTGGAGCAGGCCGTGTTTCCCAGCGACCTCCGCCTGACGGTCAGCATCGGGGTGGCCTGCACCGACGACGCCGAGCGCTTCGGCAACCTCTTCGAGCTGGCCGACAGCGCCCTCTACCAGGCCAAGCGGTCGGGGCGGAACCAGGTCCAGGCCGCCCTCATCGAAAAGGCGCCGAAGGAGCCCAGCGGGCTCCATCCCACGAAGTCCTGAGGCTCCCGGCTTAACCTCAGCCGGTGAACCCGGCTCGCTTCTGCCTCTGGTGCGGAACCGCGCTGGAGACGCGCACGATCGAGGGCAAGCAGCTGCCGGCCTGCCCGAGCTGCGACTTCGTGCTCTGGCCCGATCCCAAGCTGGCCACGGCGGTGGTCGTGGAGTCGGCCGGCGGCATCGTGGTCGGGAAGCGCTCGATCGACCCCGGGCGCGGTCTCTGGTGCCTGCCGGGCGGCTACGTCGACGACCACGAGCACCCGGCCGAGGCCGCGGCGCGCGAGTGCCAGGAGGAGATCGGGGCCGCGG
Organism: Candidatus Dormiibacterota bacterium; assembly: GCA_036565325.1. Classification (GTDB taxonomy): domain Bacteria; phylum Chloroflexota; class Dormibacteria; order Dormibacterales; family Dormibacteraceae; genus CF-28. Next base: position 2,124 of record DATCNF010000310.1, read on the forward strand.
TCGTGATTGCGGGGTTGCTCGGCGTCTACCACGTGCGGCGCGCCCAACGCCCGCACCTGGTCGTGATCGGCTACCGGGCCCAGCTGGCGCCCGGCGCCCAGCCGGTGGCCGGGCACGAGATGGACGAGGTGGGCGTTTTCGCCGCCGGCAGCCTGCCGCCGCTGGCCTTCTCCAGCCACCGCGAGGTGGTGAACGACTGGCTGCGAAACGGGGTGTAAAACCTCCCCGCTCGCCGGGGAGGTCCCTTGCGGCGCAGCCGCAAGGGGGTGGGGACGATGGCCTGTCTAGGTCCCCGGCGAGGGGGGCGGCATCACCACCGCCGGCCGCCGCCGCAGGGCCGGCTCATAGGCCCGGACCAGCAGCCCTACGACCGCGATCGCGATCGCCGTCACCCCGCAGGCCGTGAAGCCGGCGACGTAACCGCTGTGGTTCATCACCTCGCCGAAGACCGCGGGTCCGACGCCCAGGCCCAGGAAGAGCACCGAGCCGTAAAGGCCCATCGCCACGCCCATGCCGTTTCTGGGCGCCAGGCTGCTGAAAGTCACGCTGAGCGCGACGTAAGCGGTGGCCAGCAGTGGCACCGCAGCCGAGAGCAGGATGGTCGGCGCCCAGAAGCCCCCCAGGTGCGGCAGCAGCAGGACCGCGAACGCGTAGCCGACGATGCCGACGGCCACGATCACCCCCTTGCGTTCGGCCCGGTCCACGATGCGGCCGCCGGGGACTCGCGAGAGGCCGTTGAACACCGCCTGCACGGCCAGCATGTAGCCGATCGCGGGGCCGCTCAGTCCCAGCGCCTCCTTGCCGAAGAGGGGCAGGTAGGCCTGGACGGTCCCCCAAACGATGGTGGCGCCGAACATCGCCAGCACGGCGGCCGGGAACCCCCGCCGCCGCGCCATCTCGCGCAGCGGTGTGACCAGGTCCCAGCTCGCGGTCGCCGAGCGGGCGCCGCTGATCAGGGGCGCCAGCCCCAGCGGGAGCAGGTACATGACGGTGGTCACCGCCAGCGCCGCCCGCAGGTCCATGAAGTTCAGGAGGAACCCCCCGAGCGCGGGACCGCCCAGGAAGCCGACCTGCATGGCCAGCGTCAGCCAGCCCATGGCCCGCCCCAGGCGGGCGGCCGGGACCGCATCCGCCAGCGCGGCAAAGAGCGCCGCCTGGGCGGCGCCGCCACCGAGGCCGCCGATCACCTGCCAGGCGTCATCCAGGGGCACGCTGGTGCTGGTGGCGATCAGGACCTGGGAGGCGCCGCCGGTAATCGCGCTGAAGAGGACCATGGAGCGGCGGCCGAAGCGGTCGGCGAGCAGGCCCGCGGGCAGCGACAGCGCCGCTCCCGCGAGGGTGGCCACGCTGAACAGGAGGCCGACCTGGAAGCGGTCGGCGCCCAGCTCGTGGGCGCGCAGCGGCACCAGGAACCCGCGCGCGGCGATGGCGGCGAAGAAGGCCCCCGCCGAGAGGTAGATCGGCAGGGTCCGGCCCGCCCTCATCCGCGCCCTACCATAGCCGGGCCAAATGGTCCGCCAGAGCATTGCCGACCCGCGCACGGCCTGGCGCGGCGCGGTGGCCGGCCTGCTGGCCGGGATCCTGGCGTCGGCGGTCTTTGCGCTCGGCTGGCTGCAGGGCCCCTACGACGCACTCCAGGACAAACTCTTTCCGGCGCCAGCTCCTTCCGGGCTGGTGACGCTGGTCGCCATCGACCAGTCCTCGGAGCCGCTGTTCGGCCCCTACCCGTGGTCCAACTCCTACCACGCCAAGGTGATCGACTACCTGGCCTCGCTGAAGCCGCGGGCGATCATCTTCGACGTCGTCCTCGACCACCTGAGCGGCAACGACATCCCGGAGACCCCCAACGTCAACAGTGACCAGCTGCTCGCCGACTCCATCCGCAACGCCGCCGCGCAGTTCCCTTTCATCCTGGTCTGCAACAGCGACTCCCAGCTGCGGCCGATCTTCGTGGCCGCGGCCACCGCGGTGGGCGAGCGGGAGTTGGGGAGCACCGACCAGGCCAGCAACGTGCGCGGCGTGCCGCTTCACCCCGGCGCCAGGTGCGCCGACGACCACACCGGACAACCCGCCTTCGTCAAGGCGCTGAGCGCGGTCGGGGTACCGACGTCAGCCGTCCCGATCGAGAAGAGCGAGATGCTGATCAACTTCAGCCGCGGCTCGAGCCCGACCTGCTCCTACGCGCGCATCGTCAACGGCGGCTGCCCCGATCCACGCGTGATCACCGGCCACATCGTGGTGGTCGGCCTCAAGCTGCTGTCGGCGGGCGACGTCTACAGCCAGGCGGTGTCGTTCAAACGGGACGCCAGCTTCTGCCCGCTGCACCACAACCCGTGCCTGAACGAGAACCAGAACTACGGGTACCGGATCGTCGGCGACGAGCTGAGCACGGTCCTGCTCGGCCGCTACCTGCACACGCAGCCGCCGCTCTCGGTGGTGCTGGCGCTGCTGCTCACGGGACCGATCCTGGGCGGCCTGCTCTACCTGCTGCGCTTCCGGATCGGCTTCCTGGTCACGGGGATCCTGGTGGCCGGCTACGTGCTCGGGATCTGGCTGCTGGCCGCCGCCGCCGGCATGCTCGCAGACCCCATCTTCCTGCCCGCCGTGGTCGTGCTGTCGGCGGTCGGCGCCCTGATGGCGCGCTACCTGCTCGAGGAGCGGGAGCGGCGCAAGGTCGAGGGCCTGTTCGGCCAGTACGTCGATCCCAGCGTGGTCAACGAGCTGGTGGCGCTGGCCAGCGTCGAAGACCTGAAGCTGGGCGGCGAGCGGCGCGAGCTCACCGTGCTCTTCGCCGACGTGCGCGGCTTCACGACCCTCTCCGAAGAGCTGCCGCCGGAAGAGGTGATGACGCTGCTGAACGACTTCACCGAGCGCTGCACCCGGATCGTCTTCGAGAACGGAGGCACGCTAGACAAGTACATCGGTGATGCCGTGATGGCGTTCTGGAACGCGCCCCGGCCGGCGCCAGACCACGCGGACAGGGCGCTGGCGGCGGCGGTCGCCATGGCCGGCACCGGCGCCGAGGAGCTGCGCAAGCGGGGCGTGCGGATCGGCATCGGGCTCTGCAGCGGCGAGGTCGTGGTCGGCAACGTGGGCGGCGCCGCGCGCAAGGCCTACACGGCGATCGGCGACGTGGTCAACACCGCGTCCCGGCTCTGCAGCGCGGCGCCGGGGGGCAGCGTGCTGGTGGCGGACAGCACCTGGGACCGGCTCCAGGAACGGCCCCCGGCCGAGCAGCTGGAGCCTCTGAGCGTCAAGGGCCGCCAGGGCAAGGTCGGCGTACACGCGATCCAGGTCGACGAACGGGTAGCCTCGGCGCTATGAGCTCCGGAACCGGACCCGACCTCAACCGCGCCTCCGAGCTGCTTGCCGCGGCCCGGCGGGGCCTCGCCTTCACCGGTGCCGGGGTGTCGACGGAGAGCGGCATCCGCGACTTCCGCGGCCCCAACGGGCTCTGGAAGCAGTACGACCCCTACAAGACCGCCGACATCCGCTACTTCATGGAGGACCCGGCCCGCTACTGGACGATCGCGCTCGAGCGCTGGCGCACCTACAAGGAGGCGCATCCCAACCCCGGCCACTACGCGATCGCGGCCATGGAGGAGGCCGGCCACGTGGGCGCGGTGGTGACACAGAACACCGACGGCCTTCACGCCGCGGCTGGCAGCACGGTCATCGAGCTCCACGGCAACGGGCGCGAGGTGGTGTGCCTGGACTGCGGCGGCCGGGAGCCGCGTGCCGCCGTGCAGGCCCGGCTGGAGACCGAGATGCCGCCCCACTGCAGGCTCTGCGGCGGGGCCTTCATCAAGCCGGCCGTGGTGTTCTTCGGTGAGCAGCTGCCCCCGGGCGCCTTGACCGAGGCCTACGCGCGAGCGGCGGCGGCCGACATCCCGCTCCAGGGCGTGCGCGCAGGTGCGCCGATGATCATCGTCAACGAGGAGCGAACGCCCTTTGACGAGCTGGCGCAGGTCGTCATCAGGGGGAAGTCGGGCGAGGTCCTTCCGGAGCTGCTGGAGAGGGCTCAACAATCGGTGGTGGGACCCGAGGACCGGTGACCTATCTTCGGCGCCAATGCGGCCCGGTATCGGTGGCGATGTCTGCGGTGCTCGGCTCACGCAGCTAAGGCTGCGCTCGCCTCCGCTCCTCGCCCTCGCCAGCCGCCCCGAGCCACCTTGACACC
>DATCNF010000311.1:0-10469 GCA_036565325.1 Candidatus Dormiibacterota bacterium
GACGTCTACACCGACGAGCTCACCGGCAAGCCGGTCGCGAACGTCACGCGCTACACATACGACGCTGGAGACGACCGATACGTGGTCACCTTCATCCGCGAGAAGGACCTGTCGCGAAGCAAAATGATCGAGGGCATCCACGGTCCGAAGCGGGCGCTTGCCAGGCTGGCCAGGTTCGACGGTGCCTACCTTCGCTTCACCGGTCAGATCCGCGTCGAGCGGTACCGGCACGGCGACCGTGTCGAAGAGTTCAGTGACGACGCGATCTGGGAGCTGATGTACTTCGGCCACGCTCGATGAGCGACATCGAGAAGCTGGCGAAATGTACGAGTAGCCCCGGCGGGATTCGAACCCGCGATCTCAGCCTTGAGAGGGCTGCGTCCTGGTCCACTAGACGACGGGGCCACTACTCTGGTGGGCGGCGCTGGGATTGAACCAGCGACCTCTTGCGTGTGAAGCAAGCGCTCTCCCGCTGAGCTAGCCGCCCGCGATCGCCCATTTTAGCCATCGAGCGGGCACTTCCCCGCCCCGCCGGGCTGATAGCGACTAACCCCCAAAACCCCTGCTTACCATGCACCCGACTTGACATCGCCTCAACCCACGGCAATAGTTCTCCTCGGAGTAGTGGGTCGGTCACCTGATGTGGCCGCGTCCCTCGTCGGCGCACTCTCGCCCCGGTCGCAAACCGGGAAGAGGGCGAGGGAGGGTCACAGGCGCTATGCGAATCCGGCGCTGCGACCCAAGAATCACACCTAGAAGGGGGTTCTACATGACAGGGATTCGTTTCAAGTCCCTTGTCGTCACCGTAGCCGCGGCGTTCGTTGCCATGGCCTGTGGGACGAACAACACCTCTGGCACGGGCAGCGATGTGCTGGCCACCGACCAGACGCTCACGTTCCCGATCCAGGACGACATCCAGACCCTGGACCCGGGCCATGTCCAGTCCGGCGTCGACATCACGTTCACGACCGAGATGTTCGCCGGCCTCTACGGGCTGGACAACGGCAACAAGATCATCAACATGATCGCCACCGGCCCGCCGGACGTCTCGTCCGACGGCAAGACCTACACCTTCCACATGCGGAAGGATGCCAAGTTCTGGAACGGCGACCCCATCAAGTCCGCGGACGTCCTCTACTCGTGGAACCGCGTTGCCGTCCTGAACGACGCCTACGCCACGGTCTTCCAGCCCGTGGTCGGGTTCGACGACACCTCCAACGGCAAGACGAAGGCCATGAGCGGCCTGACCGCGCCCGACGACTACACCGTCAAGGCCACCCTTACGGACGCGGCCGGCTACTGGTTGAGCGAGCTCTCTCTTTGGACCGCCGCCGTCGTCAGCCAGAAGGCCATCAGCGCGGCCGGTGAGGACATCTGGTGGACCAAGCCCGACACCGCGGTCGGCGCCGGTCCCTTCAAGATGACCGAGCGCACCGCCAAGGCCTCGATGGCCTTCCAGCCCGTCGCCAACTGGTGGGGTGGCTCTACCGGCGCCCTCAAGAACATCAAGGTCGAGATCGGAGTGGACGCCGCATCGCAGGTCAAGAAGTACGAATCAGGCGGTTACGACCTCGTCGGGCTTGCCGACAACTACCCCGGTCCCGACGACATCCTCCGCTACAAGGCGGACCCCACCAAGCAGAAGGAAGAGAACATCTACCCTGCTGCTCGGACCACCTGGGTCATGTTCAACTTCACGGGCAACAGCCCGTTCGCACCCAAGGCCGGCATCGCCCCTGGCCAGCCCACCGCCGGGCTGAGCGCTGATGACGGCAAGGCGGGCCGCAACGCCTTCAGCCTGTCCATCGACCGTGCCGCGCTGGTCGACGTGGCCTGCTCGAAGGGCGCGACCTGCACCGCCGCCACCGGTGGCCTGATGGCCAAGGGCCTCAAGGGCTACGTCGGCGACGGCAAGGACCCCAACGCAGTGTTCAACGCCGCCACCGCCAAGGCCGACTACACCAAGTGGGACCCCAACGGCAGCAAGATCAAGGGCCTCACCTACCGCTACAACGCCTCGGCCGGCAACACCGCGATCGCCCAGAACCTGCAGTCGCAGTGGAAGGCGAACCTGGGCATCAACATCGACCTCGCCCCCTCCGACTTCCCGACTCTGATCGCCGACCGCAACGCCAAGAAGACGAACCTCGCGCGCGGCTCCTGGGGCGCCGACTACGACCACCCGCAGGACTGGTTCGACAACCTCTGGATCTGCGCCGCGGCCCAGGTCGGCCACGGCGGAGAAGAGGGCTACTGCAACCCGGCCATGGACAAGGTCCTGGCCACGGCCAACGCCGAGTCGATCGACAAGGCTCTCCCCTCCTACCAGCAGGCCGGCCAGACGCTTATCGACGACAACGTCGACGCCGTCCTCTTCTACGGCACCGCAACCTACTTCACCCACACCTACGTGAAGGGCGCGGGCTTCAACTCGCTGTACGACTACAACTGGCAGGGGATCAAGATCCTCAAGCACTAGACCTCGGTACTTCCGGCTTATGATTGGGGGGCCCGTTCCAGAAACGGGCCCCCTATCTGTTTAGAGAGGTCATAGTGGTTAGTTGACACGGGGTACCCTGATCTACATCGGGCAGCGCCTGTTCCTGATCACGCTCACGGCGCTCATCGTTTCCTCGGTCGTCTTCATCGGTGTCCACCAGCTGCCCGGCAACGCCTTCCTCAGCGAGCGCAGCCCCAACCCCTCGGCCGAGGCGGTGCTGGTCCATCACTACGGCCTCGACCGGCCCTGGCCCGTGCAGTACGTCAGCTGGCTGACCGGGGTCCTGCACGGCGACCTCGGCGAGTCGCTGGTCAACCGCGGCGTCAAGATCACGCCCCTGGTCCTGCGCGAGGCCCAGACCAGCGCCACCCTCGGCTTCTGGGCGTTGGTGTTCACGATCACGCTGGGGATGTCGCTCGGCATCCTGGCCGCCGTCAAGCAGAACACCCTGCTCGACTACGTGGCGTCGTTCTGCGCCGTGATCGGGTACAGCATGCCCAGCTTCGTGACCGCCACCTTCCTGGTCCTGCTCACGGTGACCGGTTTCTTCGCCTGGTCGGGCGGCCTGGTCTACGAGAACATCGGCTGGGGGAAGCCTGAACAGATACCCGTGCCCGCCATCTCGCTCGGGCTCTTACCGAGCGCGATCATCTTCCGGCTGACGCGGGCCAGCATGCTGGAGGTGATCCGCCAGGACTACGTGCGCACGGCCTGGGCCAAGGGCCTGCGCTCCAGGATCGTGGTCATTCGCCACGCGCTGCGCAACGCGCTCATCCCCGTGATCACGATCCTGGGCCCGATCACCACCGGCGTCATCACCGGCTCGATCGTGATCGAGTACATCTTCGGGATACCGGGCCTGGGCAAGGAGTTCATCAACAGCATCGCCAACCGCGACTACAACATCGTGATCGGGGTCTTCACCTTCTACGCCATCCTGGTCGGCGTGGCCAACCTGCTGGTCGATCTCGTGTATCCGATGCTGGACCCGAGGATCCGCTACTGATGGCCACCTCACCCAGCTCCTTCGAGCCCGATGCCACTTTCGTCGCCACCGACACCTACGAGGTCGGCGAGCAGGTGTCGATGTGGCAGGACGCCTGGCGCCGCCTGCGCCGCAACCGGCTGGCGATCGTGGGCATGGTGATCGTGGTCATCCTGATCCTGGTCGCGATCCTCTCCGCGTTCTGGACGCCCTACCCGGTCTGGATCCAATCACTGGGCCCCACTTACCAGGGACCCACCGCCAAGCACCTCTTCGGGCTCGATAGCTCCGGCCGCGACATCCTGAGCCGACTCATGGGCGGGGCCCAGGTCTCGATGATCGTGGGCGTGGGCACCGCCACCCTGAGCTCGATCATCGGCATCGTGCTCGGCCTGCTGGCCGGCTTTTACCGGGGCTGGGTCGACGCCGTCGTCTCACTCCTGATCAACGTCTTCTACGGCCTGCCCGACCTGCTGATCGTGCTCCTGATCGTGGCCGTCACCCAGCAGCGCGGGCTGCAGAACATCATCCTGGCCATCTCCCTGACGGCCTGGCTGGGCATGGCCCGGCTGGTGCGCGGCCAGACCCTGAGCCTGCGCGAGCGTGAGTTCGTGGAGGCGGCCCGCTCGATAGGCACCCGCGACGTCCACCTCCTGGTTCGCCACATCTTCCCCAACGCGCTGGGGCCGATCATCGTCCAGGCCACCTTCGTGATCCCGGCCGCGATCCTTTTCGAGGCTTTCCTGTCCTACCTGGGCTTCGGCGTGAAGCCCCCGACCCCGTCCTGGGGGGCCATGTGCTCTGAAGGTTTCCGCTCTCTCCAGTACGCTCCGCATATCATCCTGATACCGGCCGCCGCTCTCTGCATCACACTGATGGCCTTCAACTTCATGGGGGACGGACTCCGGGACGCCCTCGATCCGCGTATGCGGAGGTAAAGCACCACTGGAACCGCTGCTTCGGGTCGAGGACCTGAGGACCCATTTCTTCACCTCAGGTGGCATCGTCAAGGCCGTCGACGGCGTCAGCTTCGTCGTCAACAAGGGCGAGACGCTGGGCATCGTCGGCGAATCCGGCTGCGGCAAGTCGGTCACCGCCCTGTCGGTCCTGCGCCTGATCCCGGAGCCCGGCAAGATCGTGGGCGGCCACATCTTCTTCAAGGACCGCGACGTGACCCGGATGTCGGCCGAGGAGCTGCGCGAGTTCCGCGGCAACGACGTGGCGATGATCTTCCAGGACCCGATGACCTCGCTCAACCCGGTGCTCCGGGTCGGCTTCCAGATCAAAGAGGCGATGATCGCCCACGAGCGCTTCGACAACCACGCCGCCGAGGAGCGGGTGGTGCCGATGCTGCAGAAGGTCCGGATCCCGGCCCCCAAGGACCGGGCCAAGAACTACCCCCACCAATTCTCGGGCGGCATGCGCCAGCGGGCCATGATCGCCATGGGGCTCTCCAACGAGCCCGGGCTGCTGATTGCCGACGAGCCCACCACGGCCCTCGACGTCACCGTCCAGGCCCAGATCATCGAGCTCCTGCGGGACCTCAATCGCGAGATGGGCACGGCGGTGGTCCTGATCACCCACAACCTGGCGGTGGTCGCCAGCCTCTGCACCCGCGTGATCGTGATGTACGCGGGCCGCATCGTGGAGCAGGGGCCGACGCGCCAGATCTTCTACAACCCCCAGCACCCTTACACCTGGTCGCTGCTGCAGTCGATCCCGCGCATCGACTCCACCCAGCACGACAAGCTGCTGACCATCTCGGGGCTGCCGCCCGACCTCAGCAACCCGCCGCCGGGCTGCCTGTTTCACCCGCGATGCCGGTTCCGCGTCGATCGCTGCTCCAAGGAGGAGCCGCCGCTGGAGGAGGTGGGCCCGGGCCAGGATGCCCGCTGCTGGGTCCTCATGAAGAACGCACTGGCCGGAGCCGAGTCGACCTCTTGACCGCTCAGGGCGCCCAGGTCTCGGAGGCCCCGGCCCTCGAGATGGCGCTGGTCCGGGTCGAGGACGTGGTCAAGCACTTCCCGATCGGGGCCGGCCTCTTCGGCGGCCAGGTGGTGCGCGCCGTCGACGGCGTGACGTTCGAGGTCCGAGCCGGCGAGACCTTGGGGCTGGTGGGCGAATCGGGCTGCGGCAAGTCGACGCTCGGCCGCGTCATCGCGCAGCTGCAGCCGGCCACCGCCGGGCACGTCTTTTTCAAGGACACCGACCTGGTCTCGCTGCATGGCGAGAAGCTGCGCCGGATGCGGCAGCAGATGCAGATGATCTTCCAGGACCCCTACGCGTCCCTCAACCCCCGGATGACCGTGGGCGACATCATCGGCGAGCCGCTCCAGAACTTCGGGATCTCGCGGGGCAAGGAACGCGAGAAGCGGATCAACGAGGTGATGCGGATCTGCGGCCTCAACCCCAACTTCATCCGCCGCTATCCGCACGAGTTCTCGGGCGGTCAGAGGCAGCGCATCGGCATCGCCCGGGCGCTGGTGCTCAACCCCACCTTCATCGTGGCCGACGAGCCCATCTCGGCTCTCGACGTGTCCATCCAGGCCCAGATCGTCAACCTGCTCGAGGATCTCCAGGACCGGTTCAAGCTGACCTACCTCTTCATCGCCCACGACCTCTCGGTGGTCAGGCACCTGAGCGACCGGGTGGCCGTCATGTACCTGGGCAAGATCGTCGAGGTCGCCGACTCCAAGGAGATCTACCTCAACCCGTTACACCCCTACACCAAGGCGCTGCTCTCCTCGATCCCGATCCCCGATCCCGACCTCGAGGCCAAGCGGGAGCCCATCCTGCTCAAGGGCGAGATACCGTCCCCGGTCAACCCGCCCACCGGCTGCCGGTTCCACACCCGCTGTCCGATCGCGCAGTTCCCCAAGTGCTCCGAGGAAGAACCGCCGCTCGAAGAGAAGACGGCGGGCCACCGCGCGGCCTGCCACTTCGCGGGCCAGCTCTAACCGGCCCCCACCCCAGCCCTCCCCAAGGGGAGGGGGTTCGCTCCAAACCGACTCTTTACAGCCTCTGGGCCGGTTCGCGGCCACGGGGTCCTATGCTCCCGCGAAGCTCAATGGACCTCCATCAGCTGTTTTGCTGGTTCCTGCACCGCAACTCCCGCGAGCTGCTGATCCCCGGGATCCTCCCCTTCGGCCTCGACGCGGTCGTCTTCTGCTGGCGCTGCGACAAGTTCCGAGGCCGCGCCGTGAAGGTCTTCCAGCCCAACCTCGGCCGCGTCTAACCTTTCCTTATAGCGGCACTGTCGGATAGACTGATATTGCTTCGCGTGGTAACAACGCGAGTCAAAGGAGGTCTCACGATGAAGGACAAACTGCAGGGCAAGGGCGAGGAGCTGAAGGGCCGGGTCACCGGCGACGACAGCGAAAAGGTCAAGGGCAAGGCTCGCCAGGGCCTGGGCGACGTCAAGGACGCGGCCCGCGAGCTGCGGGACAAGGCAAAGGGCCGCGACGACCCGGTCTAGAGCCTGATGCGACGCGGCCTCCGCCGCGGCTGGGGAGCCGCGCTGGCCGGGGTCCTGATCTGCGTTGCCTTCCTGGGCTACGTGGGCGTCACCCTGCGCCAGCTCCCCGAACCCGGGCGGGAGCTGGTGGCGCGGTCGATCGTGGTCTACGACCGCAATGGCCAGGTCCTGGCCGACCGCAACCCCAAGGGCGAGTACCACGTCCCGCTGACGCTCGCGGAGATGGGCAAGTACGGGCCCGCGGCCACGCTGGCTGCCGAGGACCGCGAGTTCTACAGCCACGGGGCCGTCGACCCCATCGCGATGGCCAGGGCGGCCGCCGTCGACGTCACCAGGGGCAGTGCCGCGCAGGGCGGAAGCACGATCACCCAGCAGCTGGTCAAGATCCAGCTCGCCCAGCCGCAGAAGACGCTCGACCGCAAGCTCCAGGAGGTGATGCTGGCCTGGGCTCTCGAGCATCGCTACAGCAAGGACCAGATCCTGGAGATGTACCTGAACCGCGTCTACTACGGCCACGGCGCCTACGGGCTGGGGGCGGCAGCCAAGGCGTACTTCGGCAAGGATCGCAACGCGTCCGACCTCACGCCGGCGCAAGCCGCCCTGCTGGCCGGCCTGCTCCAGGCTCCCAACGGCTACGACCCGCAGACGCACTTCAGCCTGGCCCGCGAGCGCCAGCTGTATGTGCTCCACGGCATGGTCGCGACCGGCGCGCTGACCGCCGCCGCCGAGCAGAAGGCCGAGCAGGAGCCGGTCGACAAGGAATTCAACTTCAACACCGGCTACCGACAGGAGAAGGCGCCCCACTTCGTGGACTACGTGATCTCGCGGCTGGAGCAGCAGTTCGGCTCGGCCGCGATCCAGCAGGGCGGGCTCGCCGTCTACACGACGCTCGACCCCAACCTGCAAGCGCTGGCCGAGAAGTCGGTGACCGACGGCGTGCGTTCGCTGGGCGCCAAGGGCGTCAACAACGGCGACCTGCTGGCGGTCCGCCCGAGCACCGGCGAGATCCTGGCCTGGGTCGGCTCGGCCGCCTACGACGACGCCGCGATCGGCGGCCAGTACGACGTGGTGCTCTCGCCGCGACAGCCCGGCTCCTCCTTCAAGCCGTACACCTACGAGGCGGCGCTCAAAGACCACAAGATCGCGCTCTGCACGACCCTCCAGGACGAGCCGACCAACTTCAACGGCTACCAGCCGCTGGACTTCGACAACCGTTTCCTGGGTAGCCTGCCGGCGCGCAAGGCCCTGCTGCTCTCGCGCAACGTGCCCGCCGTCGAGGTCGGGCGCCTGGAAGGCATGGACAGGGTGGTCGCCCTGGCCGCGGCCATGGGCGTGCACTCGAAGCTGGAGGCGACGCTCCCCACCGCGATCGGCGCCGGCGAGGTGACGATGCTCGAGCACGTCCAGGGCTACCAGGTCTTCGCCAACCAGGGCGCCAAGGTGCCGCTGGTGGGCATCACGAGGGTGGTCGACGGCTCCGGCAGCGCGATCTTCGAGCAGAAGCCAGGGACCCAGGACGGGCGCACGCAGGTCCTCACGCCGGCCGAGTCCTACCTCATAACGGACACCCTCAAGGGCTACGCCGCCCAGTGGGGCCTCGGCTGGACCCGGCCGATGGCGGGCAAGTCGGGGACCTCGGGCGGCAGCCAGCTGGGGGTGCACCCCGACGCCTGGATGATGGCCTACAGCCCTGACATAGTGGTCGGCGCCTGGGCCGGCAACACCGGCGCCAACGGCGGCGGCCAGCCCACCAGCGCCTTCGGCACCGACGTCGGCAGCACCATCTCGGCCGAGTTCATCAACAACCTGCCGCCGGATCTCAAGCACTGGTACGCGCAGCCGGCCGGCCTCACCCAGAGCCGGTCCGGGGAGCTCGTGCTTCCGGGCACCGAGAGCATGTGCGGAGGCGCGGCGGCCGCCGACCAGGGCGCAGGCGGGGCGGACAAGAAAAAGAAGAAGTAGTCGCCGGGCGCCGCCTGGGCCTCAACCGGGACCAGCTGCGTCTGCTGCGACTGGCCGCGCGCGTGCACGACCTGGGCAAGGTGGGCGTGCCGGACGCCGTGCTCCTGAAGAACGGGCAGCTGACCCCCGAGGAGCGCGCCGAGATGGAGCGCCATCCGCAGCTCGGCTACGAGATCCTGAGCGAGCTCTCCGAGTACGGCCGGGTGCGGGAGCTGGTGCTCACCCATCACGAGCGCTACGACGGGCTCGGCTACCCGCACCGGGTCGAAAGCCGCCCTCTGCCCTTGATGGCGCAGATCATCCCGGTCGCCGACTCTTTCGACGCCATGACCTCCGCCCGGCCCTACCGGGAGGCGATGAGCATCGCCGCGGCTGCCACCATCCTGGAACGGGGGGCGGGCACGCAGTGGAACCCGACCGTGGTGGCGGTGGCGCTGGCCTCGCTCCAGGGGGCGCCCGTGCCCGTTCCGCAGCGGGTCGTCAGCCCCGCGTAGCTCGCGGCTAACCGCGTCCCCACCCCGGTCCTGCGGACCGGACCTCCCCGGCGAGCGGGGAGGTTGTAGCCTCCGTTCATGGCCGTCGAGCCCTTCCGCTTTCGACCTCTGACGGTGGCGGACCTGCTCGACGAGTCCTTCCGGGTCTACCGCGCCAACTTCGCGGTGCTGGCCGCGATCGCGATCGCCACCTACCTGCCACAGGTCGCCATCCTGCTGGCCAGCGGCACCCAGGACATCTACACATCGGCCTTCCAGGCCATTCAGCACCCCGGCCCCCCACCCACCGACGGCTCGATCCCCGGCTACAACCCGCTGCGAGGACTGATCACGCTCCTCAACTACCCGGTGCAGCTGGCGGTGGCGCCCTTCGAGTACGGCGCGCCCATCCTGGCCGCGACCTGGACGCTGCTCGGCTACCGGGTCTCACTGGAGGGCGCCATCCGCGGCCTGCTGCGCTTCTTCTGGCCCACGGTGCTGGTGCTGCTCCTCTACCTGGCGGGCAGCGTCACCTTCCTGTGCTTCCCGGTGGCGTTCTGGCTCTTCACGCGCCTGGCCTTCGTGCTGCCGGCCCTCTACGCCGAGCAGTCGGGCGTCAGCAAGGCGCTGGAGCGCTCCTGGGAGCTCACCCGGGGGGCCTTCTGGCGCACGCTCGGCCTCTTCCTGCTGATGGGCGTGATGCTCTACGTGGTGTCGTTGGTGCTGACGCCGGTCTTCATCGGCGCGGTGACCCTGATCCCGGAGATCCCGCTCTGGCTGCGGGTGTCAATGGGCCTGAGCCTGGTGGGCATCTCCTCCGCGATCATCTACCCGCTGTTCGCGATCGGCGTAACCCTCATGTACTTCGACCTTCGGGTGCGGCGCGAGGCCTTCGACCTCGACTTCGCCGCCTTCAAGCTGGCCGGTCGGGCGGCGGGAAGCGGCTGATCCGGCTGGGAGGCGCCCTCGCCGCCGTCCTCTGGGCAACGCTGCTGAGCGCGCCCGCGACGTACGCCGCGACACCGCCAGCCGACCCCTCTGCCTACCGGGCGGCGGTGACGCAGGTGCTCGACC
>DATCNF010000312.1:0-2547 GCA_036565325.1 Candidatus Dormiibacterota bacterium
CGCCGGCCCAGTCCCGCCGCCTCCTCGCTCCCCGCCACCACCAGGACGTGCCCGACCGCGGCCGCCGCGCGGATCGCGCGCTCGGCGTTGGCCATCGCCAGCGCCCGCCGAGCGGCCGGCTCGAGAGCCGGGCTGAGGCGCTGCTTGGCGGTGTCGAAGTCCTTGACGAGGACGATGACCCAGGTCACGCCGGGCTAGTCCTGCTGCAGCGCCCGCAGGCGGGGCAGGACCTGGGACGAGTAGAGCTTCAGGAAGCGCGCCTGGTCGTCGCCGGGGGCGTGGAAGACCAGGTGCGTAAAGCCGAGGTCGAGGTAGGGCCGGATCTGCTCGAGGTGCTCCTCGGGATCGTTGGAGACCAGCCAGCGGCGCTCGGGGTCCTTGACCTTCTTGGCGCGCTCCTCCATCTCGCGCGGGTTGTGGACGTCGACCTTGTCCTCGGCCGGCAGCGCCAGCGCCGCCCAGATCGAGGTGTCCTTGAGGGCGCGTGACCGGTCGGTGTCGTAGGAGACCTTGACCTCGATCGTCTTCTCGATCGTGCCGTAGTCGCGGCCGGCCGCCTCGGCGCCTTCGCGGACCGCGGGCAGCAGGGTGTCGCGATAGAGCTCCATGCCCTTCCCGGAGGTGCAGATGAAGCCCTCGGCCAGGCGCCCGGCGAGCTTGGCCGCCGCCGGGCCGGAGGCGCCGATGTAGATCGGCACCGGCTCCTCGGGCTTGTCGTAGACGGTGGCGCCCTTGACCTTGTAGAACTCGCCGTCCCACTCCACGAAGTCCTCGGTCCAGAGCTTCTGGATCAGCTTCACCGCCTCCGAGAGGCGCCGGAAGCGCTCGCGCTGATCGGGCCACTCGATGCCGATCACCGGCACCTCGTTCATGGACTCGCCGGTGCCCACGCCGAGGGCGATCCGCCCCGGGTACAGGGAGCCGAGCGTGGCGAAGGCGTGGGCGATCACCGCCGGGTGGTAGCGGAAGGTCGGCGTGAGCACGCTGGTGCCGATCTGGACCCGGCTGGTGCGCTCGCCCAGCGCCGCCATCCAGGCCATAGAGAAGGGGGCGTGGCCGTCGGTGTGCCGCCAGGGCTGGTAGTGGTCGCTGACCCAGATCGAGTCGAAGCCCTGGTGCTCGGCCTCGATCGCATAGTCGAGCAACGGCCGGGGGCCGAACTGCTCGGCGGACGCCTTCCAACCGAGCTTGAGGGGCAGGCTCACCTACCGAAGTACCGTTTCCAGGAGAAGGCGATTCCGCCGATCGCCGCCGCCACCACCACCACCGCCAGCGCGACCAGGCTGCGGCCGTTCCACTGCTGGACGCCCTGCACGGTCAGGGCCGCCACCAGCACCAGTGAGATCAGGAGCATGACGGCGAGCGTGACCGCCCGGTGAATTTTCACGGTCAGCTCGGGAGCTTGGCGACGGCCTGCTGAAGCAGCGTGTCCAGCTCCTCCAGCGGCCGCTCGCGAGAGAAGGTGCCCACGTCCTCGCGGGTCAGCTTGTCGTCAGCCCACCAGAGAGCGGTCACCGCGTAGGTCTCGGGCGTCTCCTCGCTCCAGGAGACGTCGACCGCGGGGTCGCCCTGGCGCTGGCGGGTGAAGTCGAGCCGCCATACCGGGTCGTCGCGGAAGAACTCGTGCAGGCGGGCGCCGCTGGCCTCGGCGGTGCGCCGGATGGCAGGCGCCACCACTTCGAAGGCGGCGTCCATCTGGCCGAGCTTGTCCCAGGAGGTCCCCGCCATCCATTCCTAAGCTTAGACCCGGCATGAAGATCGTCCGGGTGGGGTCGGTGGCCTCCACGCAGGAGCTGGCGCGGTCGCATCCGATCGGCACCGCGGTGGTCGCCGACCACCAGGAGCTCGGCCGCGGACGGCTGGGCCGGCGCTGGGAGGCGCCGCCCGGCACCGCCCTGCTGGCCTCCTTCGTGATGCCGTTCTATCCGCTGGCGCCGCTGGTCGCGGGCGTGGCGGCGGCCGCGGCCTCAGGCCCTGAGGTGCGCCTGAAGTGGCCCAACGACCTGCTGCTGGGGGGCCGCAAGCTGGGCGGCATCCTGGTCGAGGCGAGCGGCGAGCGCTGCCTGGTCGGGATCGGGATCAACCTCTCCTGGGCCCCTCCCGGGGCGGCACTCCTGGGGACCGAGCGCGAGCTCCTGCTGGCGCGCCTGGTGGCCGAGCTGGAGGGCTGGTGGGTGGTCGCCGCGGCCGAGGTCCTCGCCGCCTGGCGCGCCCGCTCCGACACCCTGGGGCGCCGGGTGCGTGTGGAGCTGGGCGCCGAGGCCTTCGAGGGGGTGGCCGAGGACGTCGCGGAGGATGGCTCTCTGGTCGTCGGCGGGCGCAGCGTCGCGGCCGGCGACGTTACGCACCTGCGTGCTGTTGAGCCTTCTCCAACAGCTCCGGAAGGACCTCGCCCGACTTCCCCCTGATGACGACCTGCGCCAGCTCGTCAAAGGGCGTCCGCTCCTCGTTGACGATGATCATCGGCGCACCTGCGCGCACGCCCTGGAGCGGGATGTCGGCCGCCGCCGCTCGCGCGTAGGCCTCGGTCAAGGCGCCCGGGGGCAG
>DATCNF010000313.1:0-15778 GCA_036565325.1 Candidatus Dormiibacterota bacterium
TTCCGCCGCCGTGACCACCCCCCGCCGGTTCCGCGCCAGCCACCTGGCGTGGGCGCCGATCAGCCTCGCGCTGGCGCTGCTGGGGGTTCTCACGGCCGGTCTTGTGCAATCCCCGCTCGCCTTTGCCAGCCCGGTCGCTGAGTACCTGCACGGCAAGACGGTCTACACCATGGACGCGACCCCGCCCGCCGCGGGCGGCTACGACTTCAAGATGCAGACACTGGGCGACACCCAGACCTGGGTCTCCAGCGCGTCATACCCGGCCGGAACCGTAGTGCCGGCCGGCACTTACGACTTCAACTACTGGATCACGGCCAACGGGGCGGCCAGCGCCACGGCCCTCCAGACTTTCGGCTACAGCTCCAACGGCTGCGCGGCGGTGATCCCGATCGTGGCCTGGACGACCATCTACAGCAACGGCTACAACCAGCACACCACGGCCACCACCGCGGTCGCCACCACGCTGCCGCTGGGAGGCCCTTACGTCTTCTGCTGGACGGTTACCGCGACCGCGATCACCGGGCAGGGCGTCGGCCTCACCTATGACAGCAACTTGAAGCAGAGCAACCTGGGCACCCCCTCGATCGTGCTTGCGGAGTCGCCGCTGCCGGCGGCCGGACTCGCGCTGCTGGCGCCGCTGGCGGCGGCCGCCCTGCTGGGACGCCGGCGCCGGCGGCAGATGTGACCTCATCCCGCCCCTTCCTGGAGGGCCGCCTGGGCGCCGGCCTGGTCGCGGCCTCGGCCGGGCTGTTGCTGCTGCTGCCTTTCACGGCGACCTTCGACGAGGCGCTCACCAGCGCCGCGCTGCGGCTGGGATTCGCCCAGCCCATCCAGGCGCTGGCGCCCGGGGTCGCCTCCCAGGCCGCCGCCATCCTCTACCTGTTCGGCATTCGCGCCGCCAGCTCGGGCAGTCAGCTCACGGTCTGGAACCTGCAGGGCGGGCCGGTGCCGGTCTTTCTCTCCTGGAACTGCCTGGGCTGGCAGTCGGCGCTCCTGCTCCTGGTCAGCCTGGTCAGCGGCCTGCGCGGTGAGATGCCCTGGGAGACCCGCCTCCAGGTGGTGATCCTCGGCGTGATCGGGACCTACCTGGTCAACCTGGGCCGGATCGTGGTGGTGCTCCTGATCGCGGCCACCTGGGGCTACGTGCCGGCGGTCGTGTTCCACGACTACGCGGGCACGCTGCTGCCGCTGCTCTGGCTCTTCGGCTTCTGGTTCGGCGTCCAGCGCTGGCTGCTGCTGCCGGCCGCTCGCTGATCCCCGGCAAGGAGGGAGGCAACCCGGATCGTTTCTGGGACGTGTTAAGACCGTACGTTTGTTCGTTGCTGTGATAAAATTGCGTCATGTTGAATGGGGGTTGGGGGGAGGTCTCCAACGCTTCAGCGCACGAACTTCGCAACGCCTTGTTGGAGGAGCTCGAGGCGGTCGATGTGGAGTCGCTCGCTTCGGAGCAACTCGGCGCCGAGCTCAAGTTCATCCGCGCCACCGTCGATCTGTTCGAGCTCCAGGCCGCCCGCCGGCTGGCCGTCTTCGACAGCCGGCAGGCCTTCTATGAGTTGGGCGAGCACTCTTCAGTCGATTGGATCCGCACGCACACTCACGTCTCGGCCGCCAGCGCCGACAACCAGGTCACGCTGGCGCGCCAGCTCGAGACTCTCGAGCCCACCGTCGAGGCGGTCCAGCAGGGCGAGATCTCATTCGAGCACGCGCTGCTGATCGCCCGCCAGGTCAGCGATCTACCTGAAGCAACCGCCTTGCAGGCTCAGGCCGAGCTGCTGCCGGCGGCCGCCAAGAGCGATCCCCGGGAGCTGCGCAAGCTGGGCCTGGAGATCAGGCATCGCGAGGATCCCGAGGGCGCGGCGCGCCAGGCCTACCGCCAGCACGAGAAGCGGCGGCTGCGCCTCTTCGATCACGCGGATGGGATGCTGGGCCTGGAAGGTGCGCTGCCGGCGCCCGAAGGTATGAAGCTGCGCACCTGCCTGGAGTCGCTGATCGGCATCCCGGCGCGCGGCGACGAGCGCAGCCAGGACCAGCGCCAGGCGGATGCCCTGATCGAGCTCTGCGGGCGGGCGATCGGCTCCGGGAAGCTGCCCCGCCAGGCCGGGCGCCGGCCCCAGCTGACCGTGATCGTGCGCACCGAGGCCGGTGCCGAGGTGTCAGCCGAGGTGGAGGGTGTCGGCCCCATCAGCCTGGGCACCCTGGCCCGGCTGCGCGGCCAGGACCACGTCGAGCGCGAGCAGAAGGTCGATGGACGAGGCGTGACGCTCAACTTCGGTCGGGCTCGGCGCTGCCATAGCGAGGCTCAGCGCCAGGAGATCTCCACTCGCTTCGGGCACTGCGTCGCGGGCCGTTGCACAGTGCCCATCCGAGACTGCGAGATCCATCATGTGGTGCCGGTTGCGGTGGGCGGCGGAACCGACGTCCGGGAAGGGGTGCCGCTCTGCCGGCGCAGGCACCACCCGCAGGTGACCGAGGGTGGCTACCGGCTCGAACGCGCGGCGGACGGTGGCTTCGATCTGGTCGTGCCGCCGGGCGCCGAGTTTCGGCCGGATCGCTGGCGACGGCATTCCACCCGCAGCGGTCCCTGACGCGCCGGAACTCGTGCCGGCGATGTGGTGTCGCCGTCGCCTGAACTCGAGCGCCGTTCACGCTAGGCGAGCTGCCAGTACACCGCGACCTCGAAGTCGCCAGACCCAGGGTCTGGGTCTCCGTAGATCTCCCAACAGACGCCGGTCAGCTCGCGGCGCTGGGCGGAGCACCAGGCCCGGACTGCCGCGTGCGCCGCGCCGATCTCGGCGCCGGTTCGAGCCCGCGTGGTCGCCGCCTCGGCGGCGGGCAGCTTCGAGGGGACCACCTGGCCGGCGGGCTCGAAGGACTCCGTCACCTGGACGCCAACCTCGACGGAGACCCTCGCCGTCGGGCAGGCCATGCCTGTACAGCATCACGTTGTGGCCCCCGGCGCGGAGGCCGGGCCTGGGACCGAGGAACGCCCATACCTCGTCCAGCAGCCTGCGCCACAGCGTCGGGAACTCGCGCCAGGTCGTGTTCGCCTTGACCACCGCGGTCGGACATTCGGCGGTCTGCTCGATGGCCACGTCGTATGCCATCTCAGGGCCGCCGGGCTAGTCGTGCAGGCGGCGGCTGCGCGCGTCCCAGTTGCGCTCCAGGTTGGAGATCAGGGCCTCGCTGAAGTGGCAGTACGCCTGCTCGCGCGCGTACCAGGCCATGTACATGCGGTGGGTGTCCAGCGGTTCCTGGCCCAGCCTCAGCAGCCGCCGGTTGGCGACCAGCGAGGTCAGCCCGGCGCTGGTGATCTCGCTGGCCGAGCGCTCGATGGCGGCCTCGATGCCGGACGCCGGCACCACCTCGTCCGCGATCAGCCGGCCCTCCGAGCTGTCGGCGTGGAACTGGCGGTTGAAGAAGAGGCCCTGGCGCGCCATGCGGTCGCCCACCAGGCGCGGCAGCCGGAGGTTGGCGGAGCCGGGGATGATGCCCTCCTTGCGGGCCGGCAGGTTGAAGTAGGACCCGAGCTCGGCGATCACCCGATCCATGATCAGCAGCCACTGGCAGGCGCCCCCGATCGCGAAGCTCTCGACCGCTGCCAGGAACGGCTTCTCGAGGGTGTCCTCGAAGTCAGACATCCGGAACTCGTCGCCCGTCAGCCCGCGGTACATCTTGTTGTTGAGCCCGAGCTCGCGCTCGATCAGGAACTCGACGAACCCGATCTGGCCGAGGTACAGCTTGGTCAGGTTGATGCCGGAGCCGAAGATGCGGCGGCCCTCGTATTTGGGATGGGTGGCGGGGCCGCCGCGCAGCACGCCGACCTGGATCTGGGGGTCGAGCAGGACCAGGTCGACCGCGCGCTCGACGGCCGCGTTGGAGTCGTCGTCCTCCGCGTTCAGGTAGGCATGGTTCTGGAGCGTGACGTGGCCGACGTTGCCCTGGCGGTCCACGCGCGCGGTGCCCAGGTCGGCGGCCCCCGTGCGCTGGAAATCGTCCAGCAGCGCCACTGAATCGGCACGCGGCCGCTGCATCGACCACATCAGGTGGCGGCCCGCCAGCGGCTGCGCCAGCACGTGCGCCAGGAAGATGCCCTGGTCGATCTCGACGCCGTCCTTGTCCTTCTGCGGACGCTCGCGCTCGGCGCCCACCTCCGCCTCGGTCGGCACCAGCCCCGGCCACTCCACCGCCGCCGCGTAGACCAGCTCCCGAACGCGCAGAAAGCGCGTGTAGCCGGCCGTCAGGCGCTCGTAGATCTCCGCGGCATGGCGCGCCGTGAACGACTCCCGCGCGGCCCGGCCCTCGGCGAGCAGAGCCTCGGCCGCGCGCTGCTGTTCCGGGTCACGCTGGGGCTTGGGGGGCAGGGCGGCCAGCTCCCGGGCGTTGGCCTCGAGGTCGACGCCCGCCTCGGTGAGGAGCCCGGATCCACCGGCGCCGGCGGGCATCTTGGCCATGCAAGCTAATTGTCGGTCACGACACTAGCAATCCCTGCCCGCCAGGGGTAGGGAATTAGCAAGGAGGTGCGTGCACGGCGTAGATCGTCCACCCGTAGGGGGCGAACGTGGCTTCCTCGGTGAACCAGTCGGGGTGGGCGGCGGCCAGCGCACGCTCGTTGGCGTTGGTGCCCTCGACCACCCAGGTGCCCACGCGGTTGCTCGAGAACCAGCAGCGCATGGCGCTGTCGGCGCGGCCCGGGTCCTGCGAGTACGCGAAGCCGGCTGGTAGGTAGTAGTACGGGTCGTAGAACTCCGAGCGCAGAGTGGCCGCCGTCAGGTGCTGGTCGTGGACCAGGGCGTAGGTGAGCGTCACCTCGGAGTTCGGCCCCTCGTTGGGGGGGATCGCCAGCGTTGTGCCACCTGGCTGGGCCACGTGCGCCGTGGCGAGCACCTGGGCGGCGGCGAGCTCGGTGTTCCAGGCCGGGTCGGTCGCTCGGTAGCCGGCGTCGATCGGCTGCCAGAGGGCCTGAGCGGCGGCCGCGAGCACCGCGATCATCACCCACGCGGCCACGTTGCGGACGCGGCCCCCGGCCGCCGCGGTGAACACGAGCGCGGCGACCAGCGCTCCCACGAACTGGTAGGGGAACGCGAAGAGGCGGCTCAGCAGGAAGTAGTCGTGCCAGCCGACCGAGTAGGCGGTGAAGCCGACCACACCGGCGATGAAGCAGCAGTATGTGAGCCCGTAGCCGAGGAAGGGCGCGGCGGCGGGCCGCCTACGGTACGCCCAGAGCAGGCCGGCGGTGCCCGCCAGGAGCACCACCCCCATCACCGGCTTGAGCAGCGGCGCGGCCGCGGCGTCGGCGGCCGGATGGAAGCCCCACGTCCCGAGTCCGTTGGCCAGGAAGTTCCAGTAGAACGGGTAGATCGGATTCCCGGTCGCCAGGAACAGGTACACCGCGTACCCGCCGAAGCCGAGAGCGAAGGTGGCGACCAGGGCCGGGTTAAGGCTGCGACGCGCGCGCTGGTCGAACGCGATGACGATCGGCGCGAAGATCCACGATTCGGCGCGGGCCATCGTCGAGAGCGCGAGCGCGATGCCGGCCCGGCCCGGGTGGCGGTCGAGCAGCCAGATGCCGAGCAGCGTGAGTCCGACGCCGAGTGGCTCGAGCAGGCCCGTCGAATCGTTGAACACGCTGGTCGGAAGGACGGCCGCCAGCAGACCCGCGGCGAGGCCGGCCGAGCGCCCGAAGTGGCGCATGGTCATCAGCGCCAGCATGGTGGCGGCCAGAACGCCGAAGGCGATCGACACCAGCCGCTGGACGGCGATGTCGGTGCTGCCGGTCAGCGCGAACGCGAGCATCGTCAGCGCCGGGTGCAGGACCCCCCAGAAATAATCCTGCCCTTTGAAGTCCCAGAGCCGCGGGCCGGTCGGGGCCGCCAGCCCGACCTTGAGGCTCAGGTAGGCGATCTGCCAGTGGTGGTAGGCGTCGTTGCCAAGCCAGCCGGTGCCGGTGTTCTCGGGATTGGAGAACCGGAAGAGCCACGCCAGGCGGCTCGTCACGGCGACGGCGGCGACAATCGCCGCCCGGACGGCTACTCCGCGGGGGTGCGGCGGAGGGCTGGGATCGACAGCAGTCCGATCAGCAGGCTCGAGCCTGCCAGCATCTTCAGGAGCAGGTCTGCCACCTGACCGGCGAGGAGCAGTGCCGACGGCGGCTGACCGGATGTGAGCGACAGCGCCACCCCGCCCGAGGGAAGGATGATCGCGCAGAGTAGCACCAGGGCCAGAAGCGCGCTTCGTCGGGCGGGCACGGAGGGAATTCTGGCCCACTTTGGGGTCGAGTGGACGGCCCCTTTCGGTCGCGCAGGCATCCTGCCGCCGTCGGCTCGAGCTGATAGCGGTCACCAACCTGGCCCGGATCCTCATCGTCCTCGTGCTGGCCGCGCGGGCCGGCTACGAGCCGGCCACCCTCGCAGGCTGGTGCAATATGCAAGCTAATTGTCGGTCACCAGTAGATCCGGGCTCACGCCGCGCCCGCGGCTCGCAGGCGCTGGTGGTGGCGGCGAGCCTTGGCCCGGTTGCCGCAGATCCGCATGTCGCACCAGCGCCGCGTGCGGTTCCGCGAGGTGTCCAGGAAGAGCCACCCGCAGGAGCGGCCGCCGCACTGGCGCACCGCTTGCAGCTCGCCGCTGGTGAGCAGGTCGGCCGCCGAGCGCGCGATCGGCCACAGCATCGAGTCCAGCGCCCGCCCGCCCTCCGCCCAGACCCAGGTGAAGGCGCCCTCGGCGGCGACGACCTGGGAGCGGGCCAGCGCGCGGCCGAGCTCGCCGTTCAGGGTCTCCAGGTGGTTGGGGCGCGGGCGCCGGCCGGCGTGCCCGGCCAGGAAGATCGCGTGCAGAGCCTCGCGCAGGGTGAGCGCACGTTCCAGCACCACCACCGCCTCGGTGGGGCTGCGGCGCGCAGCGCGCTTGAGCCGAGCCGCTTCCTCCCCGTTGAGGATGCCGGCCCGCCAGCCCCAGCCCACCAGCTCGTTGTAGTCGAGCAGGCGTTCTTCGGGATCGCCGGTGCGATCGCGAGTCGTATTGCAGAAGTCGAGGCACAGACGCCCGCCGACCAGCAGGTACTTGGGCGCCGACTCAGACCTTCTGCGCTGCATCGCAGCCAACGATTGTCGCACCCTAACTCGCGTCGTGAGCAGCGACGGTTAGGCGTTCTCCGGAACGGACTCCGACGCGGTGTCGGGCTGCGGCTCTACGATCTCCGGCGCGGGCGGGTTGGCGACGGCCACCGGCACCAGCTGCCGGAAACCCGCGAGGGCGCCGTCCCAATCGGCCAGCAGCGCAGCCGCCCGCGCCGAGCCGGTGCGCTTCAGGTGCTCCGCAACCAGGGCCCGCAGCTCCGCCTCGTCCTCACCGGGCACCACACGCGCCACCACGGAGTCGGCGTTGAGCTGGTCGTACTCGCGCACGTAGGCGACCCCGCCGGTCATGCCCGCGCCCACGTTCCAGGCCACCGGCCCCAGGGCCACCGCGATGCCGCCGGTCATGTATTCGCAGAAGTGGTCGCCGGCGCCCTCAACGACCGCCACCGCGCC
Source organism: Candidatus Dormiibacterota bacterium (assembly GCA_036565325.1). Taxonomy (GTDB): domain Bacteria; phylum Chloroflexota; class Dormibacteria; order Dormibacterales; family Dormibacteraceae; genus CF-28. The sequence continues at coordinate 7,529 of DATCNF010000313.1, forward strand.
CGAGTTGCGCACGCAGAAGCGCTCCCCGACCCGGCCGCCGACGAACAGGCGGCCGCCGGTGGCGCCGTAGAGGCAGGTGTTACCGGCCAGAACGGGATCCGTGGCGCCGTCGTCCCGGTAGGGCCGGACCACGATCACGCCGCCGCCCATGCCCTTGCCCACGTAGTCGTTGGCCTCGCCTTCCAGCACCAGCTCCGAGCCCTCGTCCAGCCAGGCCCCGAAGGACTGGCCGGCGCTGCCCACCCAGGACCGGCGCTCCCGCTTCATGCCGGCGCCGGCGGCGCGGTGCGAGTTGTCGATGACCCCGCTGGGCGGCGCCGGCGACGGCTCCGGCCCATTGCGCGCCCACAGCCGGCGCCGCGGCAGTGCGGGATCGGCGGGGCTGCGCAGCAGGAAGGAGACGTCGACTCTCTCGTGGGGCACCGCCGCCAGGCGCTCGGGATGGCCGACCACCTCGTCCAGGCAGCGGGCGCCGGCCACGGCCAGCACCTGGCGCGCCTCCTCGGCGATCAGCGTCAGGTAGTTGACGACGTGCTCGGGGCTGCCCTCGAACTTGGCCCGCAGGTCGTCGCGCTGGGTGGCGATGCCGGTGGGGCAGGTGTTGAGGTGGCACTGGCGCGCCATGTCGCAGCCGAGCGCGACCAGCACCCCGGTGCCGAACCCGAACTCCTCGGCGCCCAGCATGGCGGCCACCACCACGTCGCGGCCGCTCTTGAGGCCGCCGTCGGTGCGCACCGTCAGCCGCTCGCGCAGGCGCTGCTCGACCAGCACCTGCTGGGTCTCGGCGAGGCCCAGCTCCCAGGGCACGCCGGCGCCCTTGATGGAGGAGAGCGGCGAGGCGCCGGTGCCCCCGTTGTGGCCGCTGATCAGCACGTAGTCGGCGTGCGCCTTGGCGACGCCGGCCGCGATCGTGCCCACGCCGGCCTCGGCCACCAGCTTGACGCCAACCCGGGCCCGCGGGTTCACCGACTTCAGGTCGTAGATGAGCTGCGCCAGGTCCTCGATCGAGTAGATGTCGTGGTGGGGCGGGGGCGAGATCAGCTGCATGCCCGGCTGCGCGTGGCGCAGGCGCGCGATCAGGGAGGTCACCTTGATCCCGGGCAGCTGGCCGCCCTCGCCCGGCTTGGAGCCCTGGGCGATCTTGATCTCCAGCTCGTCGGCGCGCTTCAAGTAGATGGGAGTGACCCCGAAGCGGGCCGAGGCCACCTGCTTGATGCGGTTGTCCCGGCGGGGGCCGGCGTCGGAGTAGAACTCGGGATCCTCGCCGCCCTCGCCCGAGTTGGAGCGGGCGCCGACCATGTTCATGGCCACCGCCAGCGCGGAGTGGGCCTCCGGGGAGAGCGCGCCCAGCGACATCGCCGTGGAGATGAACCGGCGCAGGATGTCGGCCGCCGGCTCCACCTCGCGCAGGGGCACCGGCTCCGGCGCAGGCGTGATCGCGAGCAGGTCGCGCAGGTCCTGGGGCGGGCCCATGGTCGAGAGCTCGCGCCACCTGGCGTAGGCCTCGGCGTCGTTCTCGCGGGCCGCCTTCTGGGCGCTGCGGACGGCGATCGGGTTGTAGGCGTGGAACTCGCCCAGCTTGCGGAAGCGCACGCGGCCGTAGTCGGGAAGCGCCGGGGCGGCGCCGGCCGCCTCGGGCCAGGCCTCCCCGTGCCAGGCCCGCACCCGCGCTTCCAGGTCGGCCAGCGAGGCGCCACCGATCCGGCTGGGGATCGTCGGGAAGCAGAGCTCCATCACCTCCGCGCCCAGGCCTAGCGCCTCCACCACCTCGGCGCCGCAGTAGCTGGCGACGCAGGAGATGCCCATCTTGGCCATCACCTTGAGGAGCCCGTGCTCGAGCGCGTGGCGGTAGCGGTGCTCGCCGTCGGCCTCGTCGTGGCTGCGGGCCGCGGCCAGGGCCAGGTAGGGGTGGACGGCGCTGGCGCCGGCGGTGACCAGCCCGGCCAGGTCATGGACCTCGATGGCGTCGCCCGCCACCGCCACCACGTCCTTCTGGATCCGCTGCCCGGTGGCGAGCAGCCGCTCGTGGACGGCGCCCACCGCCAGCAGCATGGGGATCGGCACCCGGGACGCTCCCGCGCGGCGATCGCTCAGCACCACCACGTCTTCGCGGGCCCGCTCGGCTTCGGCGGCCAGCCGCTCCAGCCCGCCCCGCAGCGTCTCGGCGGGCGCGAAGCTCGCATCCAGCACGATCGCCGACTCCAGCACCCGGGCCAGCTCGCCCTGGCCGAGCACCGGCGACTCCAGCTCCAGGAGGCGGTGGGTGAAGGCCTTGTCGAGGCTCATCGCCGGGTGGTGGCGCTTGCGCAGCTCCGCGTTGGCGTCGCCCTCGGGGTCGAGCGTGCTGCCGCGCGCCCCCAGCACCACCCGCAGCGACATCACGGCGCGCTCGCGCAGCGAGTCGATGGCCGGGTTGGTGACCTGGGCGAAGCGCTGCCGGAGGTGGTTGTAGACGCGCCGCGGCGTCCGTCCCAGGGCCGCGATCGGGCTGTCGTCGCCCATCGACCAGTTGGGCTCCAGGGCCGACTCGGCCATCACCTCGACCACCAGCTTCCGGTCCTCGAACCCCCAGCCGTGCATGGCCTGCAGCTGGAGCAGGTCCTGGGGGATGTCGATGTCGATGTGACGCTTGGGGACCGGCACCAGGATGCGGTCGGCCAGCAGCGCGTAGTCGTGGCGGGCGGCGACCCTTGCCTTGGCCTCGTGGTTGCGCAGGATGGCGCCGTCGCGGGTGTCGACGAGCAGGATCTGGCCCGGTCCCAGGCGGCCGCGCTCGACCACCTGCGCGGGTTCCAGCGGGATCACGCCGGCCTCGCTGGCGGCCACCACCAGGCCCTCGCGGGAGACCTGGTAGCGGAGCGGCCGGAGACCGTTGCGGTCGAGCGCGGCGCCCGCCAGCAGGCCGTCGCTGAAGGCCAGGGCGGCGGGACCGTCCCAGGGCTCGAAGCGGGTGGTCTGGTAGCGGTAGAAGTCGCGCACCGCGGGCGCCATGTCGCCGCGGCCCTCCCAGGCGTCGGGTACCAGCGTCATCAGGGCCTCGGCAACGTCGAAGCCGCGGCGCACCAGCAGCTCGAGCACGTTGTCGAGGGCGGAGGAGTCGGAGCCCTCGGCCCAGATCACCGGCCGCAGCTCCTCGGGAAGCTCGGCTTCGCGCGCCCGCATCCAGGACCGGTTGCCTTCGACGGTGTTGATCTCGCCGTTGTGGGCGAGCATCCGGAAGGGCTGGGCGTTGCGCCAGTCGGGCATGGTGTTGGTCGAGTACCGCTGGTGGAAGACCGCCAGCTGGGAGGTCGTCCGGGAGTCGGCCAGGTCGAGGTAGAAGGCGGCCAGGTGGGTGCCCGCCATGAGGCCCTTGTAGACCACCGTCCGGCAGGAGCAGGAGGGCACGTACATGCGGACGCCGGTCGCGCCGGCCGAGCGCTCGGCGCGGCGGCGCGCGCGGTAGAGCCGGCCCTCCCATTCGCCATCGGACGCGTCCGGGCGCGGGATCACCGCGTGCCAGATGTTGGGCATGTCGCGGCGCGCCTTCTCGCCGAGAGCGTTGGGATCGACGGGCACCGCGCGCCAGTCGGCGACGCCCATGCCCTCGGAGGCCAGGGCCTGGGCCAGCAGCTCCCGGGCCCGGGCGTCCCACTCGAAGAGGACGGCCACCGCGGTGTGGGCGCCGAAGAGCCGGCGGGGGACCTGGAGCATGAGGCCGGCGCCGTCGCCGCTCTTGCCATCGGCGTCCAGGCCGCCGCGATGCGCCAGCCGCGCGAGCGCGGTCACGCCCATGGCGACCACGTCGTGGGAGGGCTGAGCCTCCGTGGTGGCGATGAAGCCCATGCCGCAGGCCGCGCGCTCCGCGCGCACACGGCCCAGGTGAGCCCGGCGGGCAGCCGTCAGCGCAGGAGGTGACGGCATGGCGGAAAAGTACCGCCCGCAGGCCGTTCGGGACTAGTCGGCCAGTACTAAAAGAGGGCCCGAAACCTCGTCAGGTGCTCACAAACCCAAAAGGCCCTGGACGCGCACGGCCACGGCCAGGTTGAGGCGGGTCTCGGGGTCCTCCAGCTCGACCCCGCTGATCTCGCGCACCCGGTCGAGCCGGTAGCGGAGCGTGTTGGGGTGGATCCCCAGCCGCTTGGCCGCGGCCTGTTGCTCCCCGGCCTCCAGGTAGGCCTTGAGCGTCTCCACCAGCTCCCCGCCGCGGGCCCGGTCGTGCTCGACCAGCGGCCCCAGGTGGCGGTGCGCGAACTCCAGCAGCCTCTCGTGGTCGACTCCCGCCAGCAGCCCGGTGACACCGAGCTGGGGCACGGAGATCACCTGCGCCCAGCGCTTCAGCCGCCCCAGCGTCTCCATCACCGCGGTCACCTCGCGGTGGGCGCCGGCCACGCCAACGGGAGCCTCGATCGCGGCCGAGAGCCCGACCGAGACCGTGAAGCCGGGCTTCCAGGTGGCGATCGCCTCCTGGACCTGGACGCCGAGCTGGTGGGCGCGCCGCTGCGCGTCGGCGTGGTCGGCGCCCAGGCCGAGCGGGAGCAGTGCGTAGACGGAGTCGGAGTGGGCGCTCAGCAGCGAGCGCTGGTGGCCGCCTCGCACGACCGCCGACACCCGCCGGAAGAACTCGCGCTTGAGGGCCTGGATGGCGTCCTCGCTGATCTGGCGGGCGCGGTGGAAGCCGCGGAAGTCGTCGATGTCGACGGCCATCAGGATGTGGGTGCCGGCCAGCGGGTAGCCGAGGTGGCGGGCCCGGCGCTGGGCGGCGGCGTCGTCGCCGTAGGTGGCGGAGACCAGGTCGTCCAGGAACTCGCCGCGCACCCGGCTCTCCACCTCCGCCACCTCGCGCTCCTTGGTCAGCGCCAGCGCCACCACCAGCGCCGCCTGCTCGACCGCCATGAAGGCGAGCTCCTCGACCTGGGGCTTGCTGTCGATCACGGAGATGTAGCCGAGCACCTGGTTGGCGGCCAGGATGGGGGCCAGGATCCGCTCCCGGTTGAGGCCGAGGTGCGGGAAGGCGGGCATGACCTTGGGATGCCGGTTGGCCTCCACGTCGCGCAGGAAGCGCGAGACCTGGGCGTCGTAGACGACCCGGGCCGGGGTGCCGTGGCGGGCGATCGTCTCCTTGCGGTGGGGGTCGTTGGCCGAGCCGCCGGCGTGGGCCAGCAGGTGGAAGGAGGCGTCCTCGACCGAGACCGCGGCGTCCAGGAGGTCGGCAAGGGTGCGGCAGATCTCGTTCACGCCCTTGCCGTCCAGAACCAGCTCGGTGAAGCGGCTGTGGATGTCGAGGGAGCGCTTGAGGCGCCAGTGCTCGGCGTTGATGATCCGCTCCAAGAGCGGCTCCATGACGTCGACGAAGGGCACTGAATCCTCGAGCTCGAAGAGCGGCAGGTCCAGGCGGTCGGCCTCGGCGCGCATCTCGGGCGGCAGCTGGCGGAGATAGCGCTCGGGCTTGATCACGAGCCCCGCGCCTTCGGCCCGGGCCACCCCTTCGACCAGGTCTACCTGCGCCTGGCGGTCGTCCTTGATCGAGAAGGCGGTGGTCAGCAGCAGGTCGCCCTTGCGCAGCACGTGCACCGTCTCTGGGGTCTCCATCAGGCGGACCCACTCGATGGTGCGGTCGAGGCCGCCCTGGCCGCCCAGGAGGTGGGCGCGCGCGAAGCCGCCAAAGGTCATTGCCTCCCGAACCGTGGGCCGGGGGTAGGTCACCTGCTCCTCGAGCGCCATTCCGCGATTATGGCGTGACTCCAAGGCAGTGCGCCGCCGGTTGTGCCTGTCCCACTAGGAAACCTACCCAGGCCGGAATAGGCTTCGGACCGTGACCCACGACGAGGCGCCTGTCTGCGCGCGTCACAACGACGACGTCAGGATGAGGCTGCGGACGCTGCACTCGGACTCCACCCGGCCCGAGGAGCTGATCGGCCTCTTCGAGTGCCCGGAGTGCGGGCACGAGCGGCGCGTGCCCATCGGGGCGGCGGCGTGAGGGTTAGCTCCGGGTAGTCGGCACCGGCGCGAACCCCGCCTCCAGACCGGGAGGCGGGGTTTTTGTTTTCTGGGCGTTATCCGGGAGGAGGCAAGTCGAGATGAAGACCACGGATCGATTCGAGCAGGCGACCGGCGAAGAGGCCGAGGCGGCCGCGGAGACGCTGTCCGCGCAGATGGTGGGCGCCTACAACTAGCAAGTCTTAACCACGCTGATCGGGGACCGTCGCTGGCCTCGGGCTAGCGTCTCGAATCGAAGATGCCCCACCTCCTCTGCTGGTTCCTGCACCGCTCCTCCTGGACGATCCTGCTTCCGGGGCTGCTACCCCTCCACCTCGACGCCGTGGCCTACTGCCCGACCTGCGATGCAGGCCGGGGCCACAAGACGCCGCAGCGCGTCTACTCCGGAGGGTTCGGCCGGGGCTAGTTGGTCTCCGTCTTCTTGTAGACGGCCGTTTCCCAGCCCGCGAAGAGGTCGAGCGCCTGGGGATCCGCGAAGGGCAGGATCTGCGTACAGAAGACTCCTGCCAAGCGGGCACTCGGGTCCAGCCAGAAGTAGGTGTTGCCCAGGCCGGCCCAGGCCAGACTGTCCGCGGAACGGCCGGTCGAGGCAGCCTCGGTCGAGGTCATGTAGGCGAGGCCCCACTTCTTGACCATGCCGGGGAAGAACTCGGCGTCGTTGGAGCTCCCCGGGATCACCGAGACCAGCTTGGTCACGTTGAGATCGCCGATATGGTTGCGGTTCATCTCCGCCACCGTCTCGGGGCTCAGGATCCGGACCCCGTCCAGGGATCCCTTGTTGAGGAGCGCCCGTAGGAAGGTCAGGTAGTCGGAGGCGGTCGCGTAGAGCCCGCCGCCGCCCATGAAGAACTCGGGCGCCTGGTCCATCTCGAACTCGATCGGCGCCAGCGCGCCGTCCGGCATCCTGGCATGCATCGTGGCCAGCCGCTTCCGCTGGTCGGGCCCGATCACGAAGCCGCTGTCGCGCATGCCCAGGGGTCCGAAGATGTAGGCCTTGAAGTAGTCCTCCAGCGAGCGGTCGCTGACCTTCTCGACCGCCTTGCCCGCCCAGTCGATGTTGATGCCGTACTCCCACCGCTCGCCGGGCTCGAACACCAGCGGCGTGCCCAGGGTGACGTTCTTGCACGCGATGATGCCGGGGATCTTCGCGTGCTCCATGTAGCGGCCCATGTCCGCGTTCCAGATGTCGTACGTGAAGCCGGCGGTATGGGTGAGCAGCATCCGCAGCGTCAGCGGACGCTTGGCCGCCCTCAGCTTGGGCTTGCCCTTGGCCTCGAAGCCCTCGAGGACCTGGGGATCCTTGAGCTCGGGGAGGACCCCGGCGATCGGCTCGTCCAGGCTCAGCCGGCCGTGCTCCACCTGTTGGAGGGCGGCCACCGAGGTGATCGCCTTGGTCATCGACGCGATCCAGAAGACCGTGTCCAGCGTCATCGGGGCCGAGCCTTCCGCGGCCCGCTTGCCAAAGGCTCCTTCGTAGACCACGCCTTTGTCATCGGCCGCCACCGCCACCACTCCCGCCACGGCGCCGGCTTCGACCGCTTGCTCCAGTACCCGATCGGCGTCAGTTCTGACTTCCACCCGAACCTCCTGCCAGAGCGGCATGGGCGCGCCCCCACAGCGCGATCGGGGCCATCTTAGGCGCAGATCCGTCTAGCGGGTGATCTGGAGCGTTATCAGCGCTGAGCTCGAGCAAGTCGTCCCCGCCGTCGGCCCGCACGGACTCTGATCGGTCAGAGTGAGGCTGAACGTATAAGTGCCCGGCTTCGCGCTCCCTTGTGGGATCGAGAGCGTGACGGTATTGCCTTTGACAGTGGCGGTCAGCCCGTTGGGCAAGGTGCCGCTCAGGCTCGGTGTGGGCGTGCCGGCGCCGCCGGTGAACGGGACGCTGGCGGTCGTGCCGCCGGCGGCGCTGCCCGGATAAGGGTTAGCGCTGGGCGTGAGGGTGATATGCGGGAAGACGTTGAAGAGGGCGGTGACCTGTACCTGCTCCTGGAAGGCATCCGTGATCGTCACCACGAACTTGAAGGGAGCGGCCGCCGAGATGGTGGTGAAGGTGCCGGCGAGGGAGAGACCGTTGAGCGAGGTCCCCGGCGGCAGCGCACCCGCGGTGACCTGGTATTGGAAGGGCGCCGTGCCGCCGGCCTGGCTGCCGAAAAGCCCGCAGACGTTCTGGCACGACTGCTCCACCGAGCATGGATTCACACAGCTGCCATTAGCCGTGAGCGCCGGGTTGATCGCGATCGGCGCCGCGAATCCGGCGGCCCCGCCTGC
>DATCNF010000314.1:0-16663 GCA_036565325.1 Candidatus Dormiibacterota bacterium
GCGGCTCACAACGAGACCTGCGTCGTCGTAAGGGCCGGCTGGCCGGCCCGTGTGAGTCCGTGATCAAGACGTTGGCGACGCGGCACGGCACCCGAGGGAGGTAGGTCCGCGGGAGGAACCGTAGGTTCTTCCCGCGAAGCGGAGCGCAGCGCAGCGTTCATAGGCGCAATCCTCGCAAATCGAAGGCGACCTTCACGGCATTGAGCGCGCCGGCTCGCATCGCGTACTCGATCGCCTCCCGATATTCGCCGAGCGCGAACAGCGGTCCGGTCAGGCGGTCCAGGCGCAGCTCAGCGGCGGCCTCGATCGCCATCGCGAACGTGCTGCGGTGGCCGGCCTCGACCCCATACGCATAGGCCCCCATGACGGTGAGCTCGCGCTGCCAGATCGGCGCCCAGTCGACCTTCTCCTGGCCCGGCATGCCGACCGCCACCACCTTGCCACCGCCGCGGGTGACCCGCACGGCGTCGTTGAGCGAGTCGGCGCGGCCCACGCACTCGAAGGTGATGTCGACGCCGCCCAGCAGCAGCGGGCGGTCCAGCCCGTCCAGGCGCCGGGCCCCGGTCGCGAAGCGCACGCGCTGGTAGACCTCGTCCGGCGCCACCACCTGGTCGGCGCCCAGCGCCCGCGCCAGCTCGCGCTGATGGCCGTGCTTGGCCACCGCGATCAGGCGCCGCGGAGGCGTGAAGTGGCGGATCGCCGCGATCGTGAGCAGGCCGATGGTGCCGGCGCCGAAGACCAGCACGCAGTCGTCGCGGGCGGCGTTGCCCCGCAGGGCGGCGTGCACGCAGCAGGCGAAGGGCTCGATCAGGACCGCCGCCTCGTCGGGCATCGTTTCGGGGACCTCGTGCAACTGCGAGGGATGGGCGACCACCACCTCGCCCCAGCCTCCGCCCGTGCTCTCGCAGTAGCCGGTCTGAAGTCCGATCTCGATCGGCCCCTCGGTCAGGTTCTCGCAGAGGCCCGGGTGTCCCTCGGCGCAGCGGGCGCAGGGCGGCTCGACGCCGCGCACGCGGCAGCCCAGCGCGGGCTCCACCACCACCCGGGTGCCATCCGCCTCGGCCACCATTTCGTGGCCGGGGATGAAGGGGTAGCTGGTGAGCGCGTCCAGGTACAGAGAGGCGTGGCCGCCGATTGCGCTCAGGTCCGAGCCGCAGATGCCGGAGAGCCGCGGATAGACGTGGAGCCAGTCCGGAGCCGGCAGCCGGGGCTCGGCGACGTCGTCCAGGTAGAGCGGAGCCAGGGGGCTGGTCGCCACCTCGGGCCGCCCGCCCGCGGCCTTGACCACGGCGTAGCGCGGGACCGAGCGGACGAACTGGAGGGCCAGCATCAGCGGCTGCCGCTGTATTCGCGGTATTCGGCCGAGCGCGGGTCGGGCATCGGCAGCCGCCAGTTGCCGGGGGCCATCTCCCAGCGCTCGACCCGCCAGCCCCGCTGCCCGGCCACCTGCGAGAGGCGCGGGTCCGGGTTGACCGCCACCGGCGTCCCCACCATCTCCAGCATCGGCAGGTCGGAGAGCGAGTCGGCGTAGGCGAAGCTCTCGGCCAGCACGATCCCGTTGGCGCTCGCGTACTCCTCGAGCAGGGTGCCCCGCGCCTCACCCGCGGGCGGTGGCTTCTCGAGGTCGCCGGTGAGCCGTCCGTCCTTGACCAGCAGGTGCGCGCAGTCGACGTCGACCTCCAGGAGCTCGGCCAGCGGCTCGACCACGATGTCGAGCGCGCCGGTGAGCAGCAGTACCCGGTGGCCCGCGCGCTTGTGCTCGCGGATCCGGCGCATGCCGTCGGGGTAGATGCGACGCAGCGTGACCTCGTTCAGCGCCTGGCGCCCGAGGCGCCGCATCTCCTCCAGGTCGAGGCCGTCGTACTGGCGGTAGAAGCTGCGCTGGAACTCGGCGCGCGAGCGCCGCTCCAGGTACAGCCAGCGCGGCGCGCTGCGGGCCAGCCCGGCCAGGAACCCGGGCCAGTCGCTGAGCGGCTGGCCCTTGAGGCGCATCCAGAAGTAGTACTCGACCACGTTGGTCTCGACCAGAGTGCCGTCCACGTCGAAGACCGCCAGCACGTCATTACGGCCCTGGCGGCGGCCCACCGCGCTGAGGACGCTGTTGCCCTCGGCTTTGGGCGCGGTGCTGCCGGTCGGCCCGGCGCCCTTGCGGGGACCGGTGTCGGCGCGCGCCATCCGCACCACCGTGGGCATGTGCACTTCCTGGAAGTAGTCCGTCCAGTCGTACAGCGCCGGGTCGAAGGGGAACACCTTCTGCTCGGCCGCGGGCGTCGCCTGCCAGAGCGCGTACGTGTTGCGGGTGTCGAAGACCGCGTCCACGGAGGTATAGATGCCGTACAGCTCGAGCAGGTTCAGGCCGCGCTCCAGGCGGTTGCGCTCCTCGGTGAGGTCGTCGGAGAGCTTGGAGACGGCGGCGCCCACCGGCGCCCGCTCGACCAGCCACTGGGCCGCCTCCACCGCGCGCATGCCGAACCTGACGCGCGTCATCAGCTCGCCGCGGGTGGGGAAGGTCCAGGTCGGGGTGCCGATGGCCTGGCCGTAGCGGTCGCGCAGCGGGTTCTTGGCGAAGAAGTCGCGCGCCTCCTCGTAGATGCGCCGCACCCGGAGCGGGTTCCGCATCCCCGAGGCGACCTGGTAGATGCGGTGCTCACCGGCCGGCGGCCGGGTGGCGGCGATGGCCAGCACGGAGTTGACCACGTAGTCGAGCGGGATGATGTCGAGCAGGCCGTCCGGCAGGCCGGGGAAGTCCTGGAGCACGCCCCGGCCGTAGGCGAGGATGATCGGCTCCGCCATCCGGAAGCCCTCCAGCCAGCCCGGGAAGGGCTCCTTGACGGCCGACTCCACGATCGCGGGACGGGCGATCGAGAGCGGGATGTCCCCATGCAGCTCGACCACCGCGTGCTCGGCCATCGCCTTGGTGAAGCCGTAGATGTCGCTGAAGCCCATGGCCCGCGCATGCGCGCGGCCGCGCTCGACCAGCCGGTCCTTGACCCAGCGGTCGCGCAGGCGCTCAACCGTGCGAGCCGTCGTCGGCACCCCGGCCGTGCCGACCCGGGAGCGCGCCTCGCGGCCGAGCTTGTTCAGGATCTCCGGGCGCCGCGACTCCTCCTCCTCCACCGGGCGCAGGTTGGTCAGCACCTGCGCCTCGTGGCGCCAGTTGAGGCCGGGGTCCAGGGGCATGGTCTCCTTGACCAGCCCCCGCAGCATGCCCCCGACATAGGCCGTGCTCACATGCACCAGGTGCGGCTGCGAGCCGGTTGCTCGCAATGCTTCTACCAGGCGCGCCGCCCCCAGCAGGTTGGTCTGGGCCGAGAGGTCGGCCGGGTTGTCGAACTCCACGGCCGCCGCGGACGCGATCACGATCTCGCAGCGTGCCAGCTCGGCCTGGCCCTCCGCCGTGAGCCCGAGGCCGTCGCGGCCGAGGTCGAGCTCGACCACGTTCAGCTTCTCGGCCGCCAGCTTCTGGAAGGCATCCTCGCCGATCTCGGCCTTCAGCGTCTTGAAGCAGGGGCTGGACAGCACCTCGCGCTCCAGGCGTTCGCGCGGCGGGCGGCGCGCGGAGGGCCGGATGGCGACATTGATGCGGCCCACCTCGGGCAGCGAGCGCAGCAGCTTCTCGACCAGCGACTTGCCGAGGTACCCGGTGGTGCCCGTGATCAGGACCGTCTTACCGGCGAAGGCTTCGCGGATCAACGAGGACGATTGTCCCCCACCCCAACCCCTCCCCGCCGGGGAGGGGGTCCGCTACGAGTTGAGGCCCGCTCCCACGGCCACCGCGTCCGAGCCCGCGGTGGCCGTCCACCCGAGGTCGTTGCTCATGGTGACCAGGAACCAGTAGGAGTGCCCGGGCAGAGCGTTGAAGACGGCGCTGCCGGCGGCCACCCCCGACCGCCAGGGCCGGCCCAGGTGCTGGTCCTCGATCACCTGGACGTCGTAGAGGCCGCTGCCCACACCCTTCCAGCCGACCGCGAACTGGTTGCCGTCGAGCGCGTTCACGGTCACCTGGACGCTGGGCATGGCGACGGTGGCGTAGCGCGGCGCGCCGCCCAGCCAGAGGTTGCCGGCGTCGCGCGGCCAGGGATCCGCGCGGTCGCCCGACCAGCCGTAGGGGTCGATCGGGATGAAGCCGTTGGTCAGGTAGGCGCCCCAGTGCAGGTGCTCGCCGGTGCTGGCGCCGGTATTGCCCGAGATGCCGATGACCTGGCCGCGGCGCACGGTCTGGCCGACCCTGACCAGGATCTTGCTGAAGTGCGCGTAGCGGGTCGTGATGCCGTTGCCGTGGTCGATGCGCACCTCCTGGCCGTAACCGCAGGTCGCACAGCCGGGCTGGTTCCAGTCCGCGTAGACGACCTTGCCGTCGGCGGAGGCGACCACGTTCTCGTAGTAGAGGCCGTAGTCCCAGCCGTCGTGGCCGTCGTAATAGAGCCAGGCCTGCGACGGGGGCCCCGTCTCGTCGAAGCCGCCCGCGTACTTCATGACCCCGTCATAGCGGCAGACGAGGCCGTCGGGGACGTAGTTGGGCGAGCAGTGGTCGAAGATCGAGGCCACGAAGTGGGGCCCGAAGAAGGGCAGGGTCAGGAAGGCGCCGCTGGCCGCGGGGCGGGCGGCGCTGGTGGCGTCCTCGATGGGCCCGGTTGGGATCTGGGAGGGGTATGACCAGCGCACGTAGGGCTTCTCGGGGGGGCCGCCGGGCATCTTGGGCTCGGCCGCAAGCACAGGGGTAACCGACGCCAGGGCGCCCACGGTGGCGATCACGAGGACGCCGAGCAATCTGTGCAGCGCGGCCATTGCGTGCTGATTCAACGCGCCTAAGCGAGACTAAGTTGCGCCCCCCCTGTTAGGAACGGTTAAGGGCTGACCGCGTCCCCACCGCCGCCCTGCGGGCGGCACCTCCCCAAGGACTGGGGAGGTTTTCTCTCGCGCTACTTGGAGGGGGTTGGGGTGGGGGCCGCTATCACCTCGCCGGTGATGTTGGGGTTGACCGCCGCCACCACCTTCCGGACCGGGTCGTAGTCCGAGTCCTTGGTCGGCTCCATGGAGGCGATCTGGTAGAGGGCGTTGATCGCCGCCTTCATGCTGGGGTCGGAGCCGAGCTTGATCATGGCCTGCTTGACCTTGTTCTTCTGGGCCGGGTTGAGGCCGTGGCGGACGAGCTGGGGGTCGCCCGGGATCTCCTGGGGCGCGATGAAGACGACCTTGGTCTTGGACAGGATGTCGGGCGCCGTCTTGAGCGCCCCCGTGCGGGCGTCGCCGAACATGGCGCCGCAGTCGGCGGTGCCGTTGTAGACGGCGAGCGCGATCGCGCTCTGGCTGGAGATGGAGACCGACTTCGCGAAGTCCGAGTCGGGGTTGATGTGGTTCTGCTTCATGTAGTAACGCGGCCAGAGGTTGGACGAGGTGGAGATGCTGTCGCCGAAGGCGAACTTCTTGCCCTTGAGGGCCGACCAGTCGCCGCCGTCCTTCAGCTCGCCCACGCCCGAGCCGGCGTTGCAGACGATGATCGAGGGGTAGGTGGGCACCGGCGTGCAGCCCGCTGGGGGCGCCGCCGCGGTGTAGGTCGGCGAGCAGCGGGCCGAGCGCGTGATGGCCTCGGCGCCGCTCTTCTGGTTGGCGGCCACGTAGGCGAGGGCGCCCACCCAGGCGATGTCGACGTTGTTGGACGTGATGCCCTCGACCACCGCCGCGTAGCTGGTGGGCACCTGGGCGGTGACGGGGACGCCGACCTCCTTGCCGATGTAGTCGGCGATCGGCTGGGCGCTGGTCAGAACCTGCTGGGCCTGGGCCGAAGGCACCAGGGCCATCACCAGGCTGCTCTTGGCCGGCTCCGGCGTGGCCGCCGTGCCACTGCTGCCACCGCCGCCACAAGCCACCAGGACCCACAACGCCAGCGCCAGTCCGCCCAGCCTCATCTTCATCGTCAGATTATCCGCCGCCTGATCGTGGCTGACGAGTAGTCAATAGCCATGGTCATGGCGATCACCACGATGATCACCATCGCCTCCTGCGGGTACTGGAACTGTTCGATGTACTGGAGGAAGAGGAAGCCGATGCCGCCCCCGCCGATGATCCCCAGGATGGTCGCCGAGTGGACGTTGACCTCGAACGTGTAGAGGAGGTGGGCGATCATGTAGGGCAGCACCTGGGGCCCGACGCCGTGGACGAGCACCTGCACCGGGTTGGCCCCGGTCGCCGTCAGCGCCTCCACCTGCCCCCAGTCGATGGCCTCTATGGCCTCTGAGAAGAGCTTCGACATCAGGCCGATGCTGAAGATGCTCACCGCCAGCACGCCGGGGAAGGCGCCGAGGCCGATCGAGGTCACGAAGAGGATGCCCCAGAAGAGCGTGGGCACCGCCCGGATCACGCTCATCAAGGTCCGCACCACGAAGTAGATCGCGGTCCCCAGAGGGTTGCGGCGCATCAGGTTGCCCGCCGCCACGAAGCTCAGCGGGATGGCGACCACAGAGCCCAGCACGGTGCCCAGGATGGCGGTGGCCAGGGTCTCCAGGGCGAAGTGCGGGATCAGGCCGACCTTGAGGAACCCGAACTCGCTGAAGGTCCCCGCCGGTCCGGGGACCACCAGCGAGAAGTCCGGCCTTGTGAAGCCGGTCAGGATCCGCAGCATGTTGGAGGACTTCGTGATCAGGTCGCCGAAGCTGAACTCGGTGCTCCGATAGGTCGCCACCACCAGGCCCAGGAACAGGAGGCCGATCAGGAGGTTGCGCGCGCGCTCCGCGCGCACCTGGCGCGCCGCCTCCGCCATCAGCCCGTCGAGCGGCTGGCTACTCATAGCCCATCCGGCCGTAGATGGTCCGGTAGGCGGTCTCGTCGAGCTGATCTGGCGGCCCGTCGTAGACCACCTGGCCGCGGCGCATGGCCACGATCCGGTCCGCGTAGCGCTTGGCCAGCTCGTAGTGGTGGATCGAGCAGAGCAGCGTGATGCCGTCGGTGCGGTTGATGTCGCGCAGATAGTCGAGCACCACCACCGCGGTCTCGGGGTCGAGGCTGGCGATGGGCTCGTCGGCGAGCATGATCTCGGGCTGCTGGGCCAGGGCCCGGGCGATCGCCACCCGCTGCTGCTGGCCGCCGGAGAGGTTGTCCGCGCGCACGGTCGCCTTCTCGGCGATCTCCAGCCGGGCCAGGCTCTGCCAGGCCAGGAGCCGGTCGGCCTGGCTGTAGCTGGGCAGCAGCGTGCGCCAGCCCTCCTGGTAGCCGAGGCGGCCCGTGAGCACGTTCTTCAGCACCGTCGAGCGGCGGACCAGGTTGAACTGCTGGAAGATCATGCCCATCCCGCGGCGCGCCTGCCGCAGCTCGGCGCCACGTAGCCGGGTCAGGTCCTGGCCGTCGATCAGCACCCGGCCCGAGTCGGGGTCGAGCAGGCGGTTGAGGCAGCGGAGCAGCGTGGACTTGCCCGAGCCGGAGGGTCCGATCACGCACAGGAACTGGCCCTTCGGGACCTCCAGCGAGACATTGTCCAGCGCCCGCGTCCCCCCGCGGAAGACCTTGCTCAGGCCCTCGACGCGTATCAGCGGGGCCGCGGCCGTCCCGTCGCTACTTGCTAGGCGAAGAGGACGGCACCGCGGGCGCCGGCGTCGGGGTGGCGGTGAGCAGGCTCGGGTTGACCGCCTTCACAATGGTGCGGATCTCGTTGTAGTCGGCGTCGGCGGCAGGCACCGTCGAGTCGATCGAAAACAGCGTTTTCAGGTACGGCGCCATCGTGGGATCCGTGCCCAGCTTGATCATGGCGTCGTGGACCTTGGTCTTCTGAGCCGCGTTCATCTGGTGGCGGACGATCTGGGGGTCGCCGGGGATCAGCGGGGTCGTGAAGATGATCTGGGTCTTGTCCATGATCCCGGGGCAGGCCGTGTCCGCACCCGCGTTGGTACGGGCGTCGTCATATATGGCGCCGGCGTCGACCACGCCATTGCAGACCGCGGTCGCGATGGCGGTCTGGTTGGAGATGTTCACGGCCTTGCCGAGGTCCTTCTCGGGGTCGATCCCGTTCTGCTTCATGAAGTACTTCGGGTAGAGGTTGCTGGAGGCTGAGATCGCGTCCCCGAAGGCGAAGCTCTTGCCTTTCAGGTCCCGGATCGTGTTGATGCCCGAGCCCTTCTTGGCAATGATGAAAGCGTGGTAGCCGGCCACGCCCTTGCGCACCGACTTGGTGATCGGATCGGCGCCGTTCTTGTCGTGGCCGATCACGTAGTCGAGCGGTCCCACCCAGGCGATGTCGACGTTGCCTGAGGTCATCGCCTCGGTCACCGCGGCGTAGCTGGTGGGCACCTGCGCGGTGATCGGCACGCCGACTTCCTTGGCCACGTAGTCGGCGATCGGCTTCGCCGACGTCAGCACCGTCTGCGCCTGCTGCGAGGGCACAAAAGCCATCACCAGGCTGGCTTTGGCTGCCTCTTCCTTGGGCGCGGCGCCTGTGTTGGAGGCGCCACCGCAGGCGAAAGCGGCGAGGCTGAGGAGGGCC
Source organism: Candidatus Dormiibacterota bacterium (assembly GCA_036565325.1). Taxonomy (GTDB): domain Bacteria; phylum Chloroflexota; class Dormibacteria; order Dormibacterales; family Dormibacteraceae; genus CF-28. The sequence goes on from DATCNF010000314.1 coordinate 8,474, forward strand.
GTCAGAAGGACCGGGAGACGGTGCTGGGCTGAGTTCACGCGCACGCTCCAGTGAACGTAGGGGGGCCGAGGGGCGCGGCTACTATAGCAACCGTGAGGGTGCTCAGCGAGGGCCGCTGCGCGGTGTTCCGCGAGCCCTCCGGACCCTCGGGTGTGAAGGTGGAGGAGCGCCCCCTCACCGACCCCGCCGAGGGCATGGTGGCGGTCGACATCCGCTTCGCCGGTCTGAACCATCTCGACCTCTGGATGGTCTCCGGGGCCCAGCGCATCGAGCCCCCGCGCGTGCTCGGCGCGGACGGCGCCGGCGTCATCGCCGCCTCGGCCGCCGACGGCTGGAAGGCGGGCGACGAGGTGGTGATCTACCCCGTCGCCTGCGACTGGGAGTGCGAGGCCTGCCGGGCCGGGCAGCAGGTGCTCTGCCCCGGCTTCGGGATCTTCGGCGAGCACACCGACGGCACCGCCTGCCAGCGCTTCCACGTCCCCGCCCAGAACCTCCGCCGCAGGCCGGCGGGGCTCTCCTGGGAGGAGGCCGGCGCCTTCCCGCTGACCTTCCTCACCGCCTGGCGGATGCTGACCACGCGGGCCCGCCTCCAGCGGGGCGAGACGCTGCTGGTGGTGGGGGCAGGCGCCGGCGTGGCCGCCGCCGCCATCGTCATCGGCAAGCACCTCGGCGCGCGCGTGTTCGCGACCTCCCGCGCAGAGGCCAAGCGCGAGCGGGCGCGTGCGCTGGGAGCCGAGGAGGTTTTCGACTCCAGCGGTTTTTCGAAGCCGGTCAAGGAGGCGTCTGGCGGTGGCGTCGACGTGGTCTTCGAGCACGTGGGACCGGCCACCCTGACCGACTCCCTGCGCTCGATTCGCAAAGGCGGGCGCGTCGTCTTCTGCGGATCGACGTCGGGGCCCAGGGCCGAGGTCTTCATGCCCGGCATGTTCTTCAACCAGGCCGACCTGCTGGGCTCCACGATGGGCACGGCGCCGGAGTTCGACGCGCTGCTGGCGGCCATCGAGCAGGGCATGCGGCCGGTGGTCGACTCGGTCTATCCCCTGGCTGAGGTGGCGGCGGCGCTCGAGCACCTCGACCGTGCTGAGCAGTTCGGCAAAGTGCTCCTGAAGGTGCGCGACTGAGCGTCGTCGGCCAGCGACCCCGGATCCTGCTTGCCAACGACGACGGCATCAACTCGCCCGGCCTGCATGCCCTCTACAAGGAGATGAAGAAGCTCGGCGAGACCACCATCGTGGCACCGGATGCGGAGCGCTCGGCGGTCGGGCACGCCATCACCACGCTCACGCCGCTCCGCGTCAAGGAGTTCCGGGTGGGCCGCGAGCTGGTCGGCTACTCGGTCAACGGGACGCCCGCCGACTGCGTCAAGCTGGGCGTGGGCACGCTCCTGAAAGCGCCGCCCGACCTGGTCGTCTCGGGCATCAACCTGGGCGGCAACACTGCCACCAACATCATCTATTCGGGCACCGTCTCGGCCGCCACCGAGGGCCGCATCCTGGGCATTCCGTCGCTCGCCGTCTCCCTCAACACCTTCGTCGACCCGCGCTGGGAGTTTGCCGCCCGCTTCGCCCGCCAGGTCGCCCGCGAGGTCCTGAAGCGCGGCCTGCCGCCGCGCGTGCTCCTCAACGTCAACGTGCCCAACCTGCCGCCCGACAAGATCAAGGGCGTACGCATCACGCGCCAGGGCGAGTCCGCCTACGTGGAGGACTTCGAGCGCCGCGAGGACCCGCGCCGCCAGCCCTACTACTGGCTGGCTGGCTCCTACAAGATGAACGACACCGACCAGGACACCGACGCCTGGGCGCTGGACGCCGGCTACATCAGCGTCACGCCCATCAGCTACGACCTGACCGCCTACGAGGTGCTGCGGGACCTCAACGGGTGGGGCCTCAAGGCCTGACCTCGATGATCCGCCGCCGCTAGGCGAAAGCCTGCTCCCCGGTGATCTCCTTGCCGATGATCAGGGCCTGGATCGAGTCGGTCCCCTCGTAGGTGAAGACCGCCTCCACGTCGGCCTGGTGGCGGGCCACGTGGTTTTCGAGCAGGATCCCGTTCCCACCCAGGATGTCCCGCGCCTGGGCCGCGATCCAGCGCGCCTTGCCGGCGTTGTTCATCTTCGCCATCGAGGCCATGCCCGGCGTCAGCTTGCCGTCCGCGGCCAGGGCCGACAGGCGCCAGCAGATGAGCTGCATGGCGGTGATCTCGGTCAGCATGCTGGCGAGCTTGTCCTGCACCAGCTGGAAGCCGGCCAGCGGCTTGCCGAACTGGGTGCGGCTCTTGGAGTAATCGAGAGCGGCCTCGTAGCAGGCCAGGGAGTGGCCAAGGGCTTCCCAGGCCACCCCGTACCGGGTGGCGGTCAGCACCCGGCCGGTGTCCTGGAAGGACCTCGAGTGGGCCAGGCGATTCTCGAGCGGCACCTGCACGTTCCGGAATTCGAGCTCCGCCTGCCAGACCGCGCGCTTGGCGGTCTTGCCCTTGATGACCTCGGACTTGAGTCCCTTCACGGGCCGCTCGACCACGAAGCCCCCGACGTTGTTCTCCTCGTCCCGCGCCCAGACCACGAGCAGGTCGGCGAAGGAGCCGTTGCCGATCCATCGCTTCTTGCCGTTGATGACCCAGTGGTCTCCCTCCTGGCGAGCGCTGGTCTCCAGCAGCAGGGAGTCGGAGCCGTGGTCGGGCTCGGTGAGGGCGAAGGCGCCGATCTTCTCGAAGGTGGCCATGGCCGGGAGCCAGCGCTTCTTCTGCGCCGCCGATCCCAGCATGTTGATCGACCCCATGGCCAGGCTCGAGTGCACGCCGTAGAAGGTGCTGACGCTCCCGTCTCCGCGCGAGAGCTCCATGCCGATCAGCCCGGTGGCCATCGGCGAGAGGCCGGGGCAGCCGTAACCCTTGGTGGTGCCGCCCGCGATGCCGAGCTTGGCGAGCTTGGGGATCAGCTCGAATGGAAACTCGGCCTCCTCCCAGTAGTGGTTGATGATCGGCACCACCTCGTGGTCGCTGAAGTGGCGGACCCGGTCGCGGATCTCCCGCTCGGCGGGCGTCAGCAGTTCGTCGATCAGGTAGAAGTCGGTGCCAGACGAGGTGCGGACCTCGCGCGGAGCAAGAGCGGCGGCCACGCGCCGACCGGGGCGGCCACGCCTCGTGGACCTGGGCTTGGATTGCTTGCGAGCCTTCAAGAGCCGCCTCCTGTAGAGAGTTTTCTACCCTAATGGTGACAGATTTCTTGACAAATAGGGTATCACTATTGTGACGCGGCGCGTCAGACCGGGGGCGGTGTCTTGAGCTCCTCGGCCGAGTAGGGCCGCAGGACGGTGGGCACCAGGCTTGGCACACCGGGCACCCGCAGTGCCTCGGGCGCGCGGCTGTGCACGGGGATCGCCAGCCCCGGCGCCACCGCGGCCACCGTCCGCGCCACGTCCGCCGGCCAGGAGTGGCCGCTGCTGCCCAGGTGCACGAAGCCCAGGTCGAGCTGCCGCACCCACGCCTTCATCACCTCGTAGGCGGGGTCGTAAGGGCCGAGGGGCGGGCCGTTGCTGTGCGCGTACACGGAGCCGGCGGGCGGCGCCAGGTCGAGCAACGTGGGCAACCCCTCGTAGCTGAGCTGGACCAGGAAGCGTTCGGGCGCCGCGCGCACCTCTTCCACGAGGAGCAGGTCGGCATGACCCGCGATCGTGGCCGCCTGCGGCTCGAGGACCAGCCGCCGCCCGTGTGCGGCCGCGGTCGCGGCCAGGTTCGCCACGCGTTCCCGGTTCATCGGGTAGAGGTTGGCGATGACCAGGCCGGGCGACGCTGCCAGCAGGGCGCCGAAGCCGAGGACCACGTCGTGCTCGCTCAGGCGCGGCAGCCGTGGCGGCCCGCCCTCGACGGCCGGAGCCTCGGGCTCGAGCAGCACCCCCTCCTGGACCAGGACGTCGGCCCCGTGGGCGGCCTCGGCGAAGCCTGCGGTCAGCTCCGGGTGCAGCCCGTGCCAGCGCTGGTCGCCGCTGTAGGCGAGGAACAGGTCGGGCGTGCGCACCAGGTACCCGGTGGCGCCGGGCAGGTCGTGGTCGACGGCCACCGGGGTGACCTCGATGTCCCCCCAGGTGACCGGCCGGCGGTCCGCCAGCGCGGTGCCCTCGGGGCGCCGCCAGGGCAGGTAGCCGGCGGCCGCCACCGCCGCCCGCAGCTCCTCCATGCCCTCCGGGTAGTGGAGCGGGACGTCGGGATGCAGGAAGCGCACGAGGGCGGTGTGGTCGAGGTGCAGGTGGCTGATGAAGACCGCGGTCTGCCCATCCCAGCGGTCGTAGACACCCTCCAGGCGCGGTGCCGAGCCGACACCCACCAGGTCGGCCAGCTCGCGACCGACCCGGGGCTCCAGGCCCAGCGAGAAAGGCGCCCGCCCTGGCGCGTGCTCGAGGCCGAAGTCGAACAGGACCCGGTGGTCGCCGTGCTCGACCGTGAACTTGAGGCCGGTCGGGTTGCCGAGGTTGAGGAACGTGAGGCGAGTGGTCGCAGGCATCGAAAAGCCGCCCATCATAGTTCGCCTCCCGCTCTTAACGGTGGGCGCGAGATACTGTGCCGCTGGCCTTATGGAGCAGTCCAACACCGTGGGCACCGCCCCGGCCGCGGCGCGGGCGCTATTCACGCGACAGCGTCCTCGACCCGGGGAACGCGAGCTGTCAGCGTTCCTCCTGATCTCGCCGGCGATGATCCTCCTGATCACCTTCGTCCTGATCCCGGCGCTCTGGATCTTCTGGCTCTCCTTCCAGCGCTGGGACCTGATCAGCGGCGCCAGCGACTACATCGGCACCGCCAACTACGAGCGCCTGCTGCTGCGCGACGACGTCTTTCGGAAGAGCGTGTGGCAGACGGTCTACTTCGTGGTCGGGACGGTACCCACCAGCATGGGCCTGGGCCTCTTCCTGGCCGTGCTGCTGAACCGGGCCATGCCCCTTCGGGACCTGCTGCGGACGCTGATCTTCACGCCCTACGTGATGCCGATCGTCTCGACCGCGCTCATCTTCAGCTTCATCTACCACCCGGACGTCGGGGTCCTCAACGCGCTCCTCAACGCGGTGGGCCTCCCCAAGGTCAACTGGCTCGACTCGCCGCGGGCGGTGATGCCGGCGATCATCCTCTACAGCGTCTGGCAGCACACGGGATACAACACCGTGATCTTCCTGGCCGGGCTCTCCAACCTGCCGCCCGAGCTGGACGAGGCGGCCCGCGTGGACGGGGCCAGGGCCTGGGCGCGCTTCTGGCGGATCACCTGGCCGCTGCTGTCGCCGACGACCTACTTCGTGCTCCTGGTCAACATGATCGCGTCCTTCAAGGTGGTGCAGCCGATCCTCATCTTCGCGGGCGGGGTGGGCGGCGCGGTGGCCGGCGGGGGCGGTCCGGACAAGGCCGCCGAGACGATCGGCTATTACCTCTACGTGCAGGCCTTCTCCTTCTTCCACGCGGGCTACGCAGCCGCCATCTCCGTGATCCTGTTCCTGATCATCCTGGCCATCACCGGGATCCAGGTGGGCTTCATCTCGCGCCGGGTCTTTTACCGGTGATCCCCCGGCGTGCGCTCCAACTGCTGCCCCGCTACCTGGTGCTGGTGCCCTTCGCGGCGCTCTTCGTCTTCCCCTTCTACTGGATGCTCGTCATCTCGCTGGGGACGCTGCAGTCGGTCTTCGTCTTCCCGCCCTACCTCTATCCTCTCGGCCACTTCGAGAACTACCTCTCGGCGGTGGGGCTGCTGCCCGATCCCTCCACCGGCCAGTACCTGAACATCCCGTGGGCCCGGTACTTCCTCAACACGATCGTGGTCGCCACCAGCACCACCGGGCTGGTTCTGATCACCTCGGTCCTCGCTGGATACGCCTTCGCCTCGATGCCATTCCCCGGGAAGCGCGTGATCTTCGCGCTGGTGCTGGCGATCTACATGGTCCCGGCCGAGGTGACGCTCGTGCCCAACTTCATCATCCTGGCCGACCTCCACTGGATCGACAGCTACCAGGCCCAGATCGTGCCCTTCGGCGCCTCGGTGTTCGGGATCTTCCTGATGCGGCAGTTCTTCCTCGGGCTCCCCAACGACCTTTGGGAGGCAGCCCAGATCGACGGCACCGGGCACCTGCGCTTCCTATGGCTGATCGCGGCGCCGCTGGCCCGCCCGCCGATGATCACGATCGCGCTCTTCCATTTCGTAGCCAGCTGGAACGCGTTCCTGTGGCCGCTGATCGTGACCAACAGCGACTCGTTCCGGCCGGTGCAGGTCGGGCTGGAGGCGTTCAGCTACGCCGACGCGACCAACCCCGTCCTCCACGCAGCGGGGAGCTTGATGGTCACGCTCCCAATCCTCATCATGTTCCTGCTCGCCCAGCGCCAGATCGTGGGCGGCATCGCGGCCAGCGGCATTCGTGGCTGAACGTCCACACGCAAGGAGGGAGATTCCCAGATGACCGGAAGAAGAATGGCGGGCCTGCTGGCGGCGCTGCTCGTGGCCGCTTGCGGTGGCGGCTCCAGCCCCAGCGGCCCGGCGCAGCTGTCAGCGCTCAAGTCGAGCGTCGAGGTGACGTTCTGGCATGCCCTCAGCGGCAACCTGCAGGCGGAGCTGCAGACCCTGACGACCCAGTTCAACTCGAGCCAGAGCACCGTGCACGTCACGCTGGTCGCCAAGGGCGCCTACACCGACCTCAACAAGGCGATCCTGACCGGGCTCGCCGCCGGCCAGCCGCCCGACGTCGCCCAATGCATCGAGACCGACGCGGCCAAGTACAACTCTTCCAAGGCCCTCGCCGACCTGACGCCCTACATCAACGCCCAGGACGGTCTCAGCAGCGCCGACCTCAAGGACATCTTCCCGGTCATGCTCAACGCGGCCAAGATCGGCGGCACCTACTACCAGTTCCCATTCAACAAGTCGACGACCGTCATCTACTACAACCAGGACATGTTCTCGGCCAAGGGCATCAGCACCCCGCCGGCGACCTGGGATGAGTTCTTCGCGGACGCCGCCAAGCTCGCGGACTCCGGCAAGGGCGTCACAGGCGCCGAAGGCCCGTCGCTGGACACCTTCCTGTCCATGCTCTACGAGTACGGCGGTCAGATGTACGACAACCCGGCGCACCCGGCCAAGGCGACCATCAACAGCGACGCCGGGGTAAAGGCGATGACCCTCTGGTACAACGCCATCAAGGGCGGCTCCGTCAAGCCGATCCCGGCCGGCAACTTCGCCGACCAGGTCGACTTCCAGAACCAGAAGACGGCGATGTACATCTCCACGCAGGTCAGCTACCAGTTCATCAAGGGACCGATCGGCACCAAGTTCAAGTTCGCGGAGACGGCCTTTCCGGCCGGCGACAAGGGCGTCAAGGACGAGATGTTCGGTGCCAACATGTGCGTCTTCGGCAAGGCCGCGAAGGACGTCCAGCACGGGGCCCTGCTCTACATCAAGTACCTGACCGCCGGTGACCAGACCAGCGCCTGGGCCCAGAACACCTCCTACATGCCGGTGCGGCAGTCCGCCTACCAGACCCTGCAGTCGAGCTTCTACGCGCAGAACCCTTCGCAGGGAGTCGGCGCCGGGATGCTGAGCAAGGGCGACCTGATCGTCCTCCCCTCGGTCCCGACCAGCAACGAGCAGCGCGACGCGCTGAGCACCGAGCTCGGGAACATCTCCGCCCTGCGCAAGGATCCCAAGACCGGCCTCAACGACGCCGCGACCAAGATGAACGACATCATGGCGACGGGCTGATCACCTGACCACATTCGGCGCCTGGCCGAAGGCCGAGCTGCACTGTCACCTCGACGGCGCGGTTCGGCCGGCCACCGCGGCGGAGTTGGCCCGCGCCGCCGGCATCCGCCGTCCCCTACGCCTGGTGGCGCCGCCCGACTGCCGCTCACAGGCCGAGTACATCGGCTACTTCGAAGACGCCCTGGCGGTCATGCAGACGGAGGCAGCGCTGGAGCGCACCGCCCGCGAGCTCGGCGAGGACTCGGCCGCCGAGAACATCGATTACCTGGAGGTGCGCTGGGCGCCGCTGCTGCACCGGCGCGCCGGCCTGACCGCCCAGCAGGTCATCGAGGCGGTCCTGCGCGGGCTGGCGGCGGCGCCGCTGCGGGCGGTGGCCATCGTGTGCGCCATGCGCCAGCAGGCGGTCGTCGAGAACGTCGAGCTGGCTCGCTTGGCCGGCCGCTTCGCCGGCCGCGGCGTGGTCGGCTTCG
>DATCNF010000315.1:0-3449 GCA_036565325.1 Candidatus Dormiibacterota bacterium
GGGCGGGGGAGGGGCCGCGGCGCGGATTACCCCGCCTCCTCGTCCTCCTCGACCAGCCTCAGCTGACCCCCCGCGCGCACCAGGTCCAGGTGGCGCGCGAAGAAGCCCGCGACCCGCTCGACGTAGAGCTGGCGGTCGGCGAAATAGGCGCCCGTGTGCGGCGAGCCCTGCACGATCCAGATCTCGCGCGGCCCGCGGTAGGCGTCGTTCAGGAGGCGCGAGTGGTGCACGCCGGTGATGTCATCGGTCCCGCCATGGATGAAGAACAGCGGCCGCGGCTCGAGCGCCGGCAGCACCGACTGCGGTGACGATTCCGACAGCCGCGCACCCGTGCGCCAGCGCAGCCACAGGCCGACCATCCAGAGCAGCGGCGCCGCGGGCAGGTGGAGGCGGCGGTGGATGTTCTCGCGCAGCAGGCGCCGGAGGTCGCTGAAGGGGCTGTCCAGCACCAGCGCCTCCACGCCAGGTTCACCGGCGGCTCCCAGCATCGACACCACCGCCCCCATCGAGTACCCGAGCACGCCGATGCGGGCGCCCTTGACGCGCTTGCGCGCGAAGGCGATCACGGCCTGCAGCTCGAGCACCTCGCGCACACCCATGGTGATCGGCGCCCGGTCGCTGCCCGGGTAGCCGCGGTAGGAGTAGGTGATGACGTTGAAGCCCTTGCGCCAGAGCGCCACGCACACGCCGAGCACGGCCGAGCGCTGGCCCTTGTGGCCGCCGCTGACGATGATCGTCTGCGGTGACCCGGGCTGGCGGAAGAACCAGGCGCCGAAGTTGATGCCATCGGCCGTCACCAGGTCGATGTCCTCGTAGTCGGCGCCGAACTCCCAGGGCGAGAAAACGAAATCGTCCAGCGCATTGGGGAGCGGCGGCACGAACAGACGCCGGTAGAGCGCGGCGCAGAGGACGAGGTAGACGGCCACCACGACCGCCACGCCCGCCGCCAACCACAGGACCATGGCTAGTTGAAGTCTAGGTACTGCGAGCGGGTTTGGCGGCGGCGCCGGCTTGCTGCTCCTCGTATCGCCCGAGCACGAACAGCAGCAGCGACAGCCGGTTCACCCAGCGCGCGGCCTCCGGGTTGGCAAGCTGCCCCGAGTGCGCCATCGCGACCACCCGGCGCTCGGCGCGCCGCACCACCGTGCGGGCGACGTCCATGGCCGCCGAGGCGGGCGTGGACCCGGGCAGGATGAAGCCCTCGGGCATCGGCGCCTCCGCCTCCAGGTCTCGCATCAGCAGGTTGAGGCGCTCGACGTCGACGGCCGACATGGCGCCGAAGGTCCCGGACTTGGCGGGGTTGGTGGCCAGCTCCGCGCCCAGCCGGTAAAGGCCGCGCTGCAGCTCCTCGCAAAGCTCCCGCACTCCCGAGTGCTGGGAAAGCGACTTGGCGAGCCCGATCGCGCTCGAGGCCTCGTCGATGGTGCCGTAGGCCTCGATCCGGATGTCGTCCTTGGGCGCCCGGCCGCCCCCCAGCAGCCCGGTCGTGCCATCGTCGCCCGAGCCGGCCAGCTGGTGCATGGCTTTCCTCCGGGCGCGGGGCTTACCCAAAGATCTGGGCGAGCTCGTACAGCTCCCGCGGAACCTTGCGCTGGGCCTTGACCACGTCCGCCAGCGGCACCACCGCCACCCCGCCGTTTTTGCGCACGGGGATCACGCCGCCCTTCTTCTCGAGCAGAAGGTCGGTGGCCCGCACGCCCAGCCGCGTGGCCCAGATCCGGTCGACCGGCGACGGCGAGCCGCCGCGCTGGAGGTGGCCGAGCACCGTCACCCGGGTCTCGAAGCCGGTCTCGGCCTCGATCAGGCGCGAGAGGGCGTCGCCGACGCCCCGCTGCGAAAGCTGCACGTGGCCGAAGGCGTCGGTCTTGGCCTCGTCGGTGGCGACGCCTTCGAACTGCACCCCCTCGGCGACCACGATGATCGAGAAGTCGCGGTCCTCGCCGCGCCGCTTGTAGAGGTGGGCCACGATGTCCTCGACCTTGACCTCGAACTCGGGGATCAGGATCTGGTCGGCACCCCCCGCCAGGCCGCCCATCATCGCCACCCACCCGGTGTCGCGCCCCATCACCTCGACCACCATCACGCGGTGGTGCGCCGACGCGGTTGTGTGCAGGCGGTCGAGGGCTTCCACCACCACGCCCACGGCGGTGTCGAAGCCGATGCAGAAGTCGGTCACGGCCAGGTCGTTGTCGATCGTCTTGGGGACCCCGACCACCAGCGCGCCGGCCTCGTGCATGGCCTGTGCCACCGAGAGGGTGTCGTCGCCGCCGATCGCGACCAGGCCGTCGATCCCGAAGCGCTTCAGGTTCGACAGCACGCGCTTGACGCCGTCCGTCTCCTTCAGGGGGTTGGTGCGCGAGGTGCCGAGGATGGTGCCGCCCAGGTGCAGGATGCCGCGGACGTCCTCCGGCGCCAGCTCATCGATGTCGCCGGCGATGGCGCCACCCCAGCCGTTCTTGACTCCGCTCACACGGTGGCCGAGCTGCAGAGCCCGGCGCGCCACGCCCCGGATGGCGGCGTTCAGACCGGGCGCGTCTCCACCACCGGTGAGGACTCCGATGCGCACCTGGAAAGGTTATCGGGCGGTCAGCTCGTATAGCTCGGCGGGGAAGCTCCCGAGGCCGCCCTCTTTGGGCTCCGGCAGGGGGCCGAGATGCCGGAAGCCCAGCTTCTCGGCGACCCGGCGGCTGGGCGCGTTGGCGGTGCCCGCCCACAATGTAAAACGTTTTACGTACAGATGTTCGCGGGCCCAATCCAGGACGCCCGCCGCCGCCTCCGTGGCCAGGCCGGCGCCGGCGGCGTCGGAGGCGATCCAGTAAGCCAGCTCGTACTCGGCCGGCGCCTCGCGGCTGAGGACCACCACCCCCACCACCCTTCCCTCGCGCAGCACCGCGAAAGGGTGAGCGCGGCCCGCGACCCAGGCCTCGGGCGCCGAACCAGCCAGCGCCTGCTGTGCCTCAGGCTGCAGCTCGACCGCCCAGGGCATCCAGGGCAGCAGGTCGGGCCGCGAGCGGAGCGCCGCCTCGTAGATGCCGTTGCCGTGCTCCGGCCCGATCGGCTCCAGCCGCAGCCGCCGGGTGGGGATCGGCGTCCTTGGCGCCATGAGCAGCCGCGCCAGGTCGTCCAGGGTGACGCCCGCCAGGGTCTCCGCCACCAGCCCGGCTTCCGAGAAGTCGGCGCCCGCCGTCATCACGCTGGGCACCACCAGGCAGGCAATGCCGGCGGCCCGCGCCGCCGTCACGCCGTGGCCGGAATCCTCGATCGCCACCGCTTCGGAGGCGGCGACGCCCAGGCAACGTAGGGCCGTGAGGTAGAGCCCCGGATCCGGCTTGGCCAGCTCGGCGTCCTCGCGACACACGATGCAATCCCAGCCCTGGGCGAGGCCGAGCCGCTCCAGGTGGCCGGTCACCCAGCGCCGCGAGGAGCTGGACGCGATCCCCAGCTTGAGG
>DATCNF010000316.1:0-2429 GCA_036565325.1 Candidatus Dormiibacterota bacterium
CTGCGTGAGCAGGCCGACCATGGCGTCCATCATCGAGACGTCGACGAACTGCCCGTTCCCGGTTCGCTGCCGTTCGACGACCGCGGCCAGGATCCCCATCGCCGCGAACAAACCGGAGCTGAGGTCGGCCATGGGCAGCCCCATCCGCAGGGGACGGCCTCCCGGCTCGCCGGTCACGCCCATGGCGCCGCCCATGGCCTGGATGGCGACGTCGAAAGCGCTGCGACCGGCGTAGGGCCCGGTCTGGCCGTAGGCCGAGATCGAGCAGTAGATGAGGTCGGGCCGCACCGCCTTCACCGAGTCGTAGTCGAGGCCAAGGCGTCGGGTCACCCCGGGCCGGAAGTTCTCGATGCAGACGTCGGACACCCGCGCCAGGTCCAGGACGACCTGGCGGCCGGCCGGCTGCTTCAGGTCGATCACGACCCCGCGCTTGTTGCGGTTGACCGACAGGAAGTAGTGGCTCTCGCCGTCGCGGAACGGAGCCAGGTGGCGGGTCTCGTCACCGTCGCCCGGCCGCTCGACCTTGATCACGTCGGCGCCCATGTCGGCCAGAAGTGAGGTGGCGAAAGGCCCGGCCAGCACGCGCGTCAGGTCCAGCACCCGGATCCCGTCCAGCGGCCCGCCCATCCGCGTGAGGCTACTATCGCGGGCACTTTGGACTTCGGCCCCACCGACCTTCAGCAATCGCTGCGCGCGGAGGTGCTGGCGCTTGGGCGTCGCTTCCCGCTCGAGTGGTGGGCCGAGCACGACCGCTCCGGCGAGTACCCGTTCGACTTCGTCCGCGCCTGCGCCGAGCGGGGCTGGCTGGGGCTGGTGGTGCCGGAGGAGTACGGCGGCGCGGGCCTCGGGATCAGTGAGGCGGCGGTCCTTCTGCACGCCATCGGCGAGACGGGGGCCGGGCTCTCAGGCGCCTCGGCCGTGCACTTCCACATCTTCCCGATCACGCCCGTTATCCGCCACGGATCGGAGGCGATGAAGCGCGAGGTCCTGCCGCAGATCGCTCGCGGCGAGCTGCTGACCGCCTTCGGCGTCACCGAGCCGACCGCCGGCACCGACACCTCCCGCATCGAGACGCGGGCCGAGCGCAAGGGCGGCCGCTGGCTGATCAACGGCCAGAAGGTCTGGACGACCAACGCTCAGAACGCCGTCAAGATCCTGCTTTTGACGCGCACCTCGCCGCGGAATGACGCGGCGCCACTGGACGGCATGACGCTGTTCCTCGCCGACCTCGACCGCGGCGCCTGCGAGGTGCGCCGGATCGAGAAGCTGGGCCGGGCGGCGGTCGACTCCAACGAGGTGTTCATCCACGACCTGGCGGCCACCGACGAGCAGGTGGTGGGCGAGGTCGGCCGCGGGTTCCAGCACCTGCTGGACGGGTTCAACCCGGAGCGGATCGTGATCGGCATGGAGGCCTGCGGCATTGGGCGGGCAGCGCTCAAGCTGGCCGCGAGCTATGCCAAGGAGCGCGTCGTCTTCGACCGCCCGATAGGTGCCAACCAGGCGGTGGCCCACCCGCTCGCCCGCGCCTGGGCCGACCTCGAAGCTGCCGAGCTGGTGGGCATGAAGGCGGCCTGGCTCTACGACCAGGGCCGCCCCTGCGGCCTGGAGGCCAACACGGCCAAGCTGCTCGGCGCCGACGCCGGCTTCGCCGCCTGCGACGCCGCCCTGCAGGCGCACGGCGGCTTCGGGTACGCCCGCGAGTACCACGTGGAGCGGCTCTGGCGCGAGGTCCGGCTGGCCCGGATCGCGCCCATCTCGCAGGAGATGGTCCTCAACTTCCTGGCCCAGCGCGCGCTGGGCCTGCCAAAGTCCTACTGATGACGGAGACGACCGTGGTCCGGGGCGGCTGCGCGCACGACTGCCCGGACAGCTGCGCCTGGCAGGTCACGGTCGAGGACGGAAAGGCGGTGAAGCTGGTGGGCGACCGCGAGCACCCGTACACCCGGGGCACGCTCTGCGCCAAGGTCAACCGCTACCTGGACCGGGTCTACAGCCCGGACCGGGTGCTGCGCCCGCTTCAGCGCGTGGGCGCCAAGGGCGAGGGGCGCTTCGAGCCCGTGTCCTGGGAGGAGGCGATCGGCGCTATCGCCGAGCGGCTCCAGACGATCTCGGCCGAGCACGGGGCGGAGGCGATCCTGCCCTTCAGCTACGCGGGCAACATGGGACTGGTCCAGTACGCGGGCATGGACCGGCGCTTCTTCTCGCGGCTGGGCGCCAGCCGCCTCGGCCGCACGATCTGCGGCGACACCGCCAACGCCGGCGTGGCGGCCGTCCTGGGGACCTTCACCGGCATGATTCCGGAGGACATCGTCCACAGCCGCCTGGTCGTGCTCTGGGGCACCAACACGGTGGTCACCAACGTCCACCTCTGGCCCTTCGTCAGGCAGGCGCGGGAGGCGGGGGCCCGGGTGGTGGTCATCGATCCGCTG
>DATCNF010000317.1:0-3004 GCA_036565325.1 Candidatus Dormiibacterota bacterium
CCGATTGGCCCAGCAGCACCGCCCAGGTAGAGCCGCCGCCGGCGGCTCTGCCGGCCGAGGAGCAGGTCCCGGTCGAGCCCGCGATGCCGGCCGCCGAGGCACCCTGGGCGGCCGAGCCCCTTCCCGCCGAGCCCTTCGAGGCCCCGCCCGCGGAGACGCCCGCCTTCGAGCCGGCGGCCGATTCGGCGGCGCCGGAGGCGGTCGAGCCGGTCGCGGCCGAGCCCGCCCAGCCGGCCTGGAGCATCGTCGGCGAGGGAGGCGAGGAGATCTCCGCCGACGCCTTGGGCGCCGGCACCCTGCGCGCCGAGCCCAAGAAGGGCGACCAGAAGGGCGACCAGAAGGGCGACAAGAAGGGCGACAAGAAGGGCGAGCAGAAAGAAGCCAAGCCAGACGAGAAGCGAGGCGCCTGGGACGTCGTGCCCCATGCCCGGGGCCGCCACGAGGAGCTCAACCTGGGCAACCTCGACGAGCCTCCGAAGGAAACCATCGGCATGACCCTGCTCAGCTATGCCGGTCTGGTGGGGGCCCTGGTGGTCGTGCTGCTGGGCGTGCTGCTGATGGTGGCCACCACTCGCTAAGCAAGGCCCGATCGCCCTCCCTCTTCGACATCCTGGTCGCCTTCGTGGCGGCCGACGTGCTGCTCCTGGGCCTGGCGTTGGACGCCGCCGGCCGGCCCTGGCTGGTGGTCCCCCTGGGCGTGGCCGCGCTGGTGGCGGTGGCCGCGTACCGAGCCCAGCCCCGATTGGCCCTGGCGGCCCTGGTGGCGCTGCTGTTCCTGCTCCCGCAGGCGCTGTTGATCCTGGTGCGCGGGGCCGATGCGCCCGTCCAGGACAGCGTCCTCCTCACCGACGCCGCGGCCGGCCGGCTGCTGCAGGGCATCGATCCCTACGGCCACGACTACATCGACGCCGCGGCACTGCGGCGATTCTGGGCGCCCGAGATCCCCGTCAACCCGCTGCTCGCCCATTACCCCTATCCGCCTGGCCTGATCCTGCTGGCGGCCCCCCTCCACGCCGCCGGCCTGGGCGCGGCCTGGCTGTGGCTGCCCGCGTTCGCCGCCCTCGGGCTGGCCGCCTACCTGGCCGCGGGACGCGCCGGGGTGGTGGCGGTGACGCTCAACCCGCTGCTGCTGCTCGACTACCTGTCGCTGCTGAGCGACGTCTTCTTCCTGGCCGCCGCCCTGGCGGCGGTCGGGCTGCTGCGCCGGCGGCGCGCGCTGGCGGCCGGCCTGCTGGTGGGGGTCGCGTTGGCGCTCAAGCAGGCGGCGGTGGTGCTGCTGCCGGCGCTCGCCCTGCTGGCCTGGCGCGAGCGGCGGCTGCTCCAGGTCGCGGCCGCGGCGGCCGCGGCCCTCATGGTGCTGGTCCTTCCCTTCCTGCTCTGGTCGCCGGGCGCCTTTGTCACCGACACCGCGACCTACTTCTACGGCTCCGGGGTCGACGCCTTCCCGATCCGCGGGCCCGGCCTGCCGGGCCTGCTCCTGACGGCCGGGGTCATCCCCAGCCGCTGGGCGGCCTTTCCCTCGGCGCTGCTCCAGGCGCCGGTGCTGGCCCTCGTCCTGCTGGCCGGGGGCCTCGGCCTGCGGCGCCGCTTCAGCTGGCCGGCGCTCTGGCTCTGGTCGGCCGCGGTCGCCCTCGTCCTCTTCTTCCTGGGCCGTACCCTGGCGCCCAACTACCTCACGCTGATCGCGGTGCTGGCGACCCTGGCGGCGGCGTCAGCCGTCGAGGACCTGGACCCAGGAGTGCCCGCCGTCGGGCGAGCCGTAGACCGGTCCCCGAGCGACGCCGGCGTAGAGGGCGTTCCCGGCTGAGACCAGCGCCGTGACCTCGCGATGGTCGAGGGGTGTGCCGTGCAGCCCGGCCAGGCCGTCGGTGGTCGCGGCCGTCCCGTTGCCCAGCGCCCAGACGCCGGGCGGGAGGTTGGGCAGCCGCTGGACCGACCCGGCTCCGTCGATTGTGTACAGCGCGCCGTCCCAGGTCGCCGCCAGGACCTGCTGGGCCTGGGGCTCGAGCGCGGTGACGCGCGCCGGCAGCGCGGTCACCTCCCAGACGCGCCCGGCGTCGAAGCTGCGGATCACGTGCTGGAGCGTGGCCGCGTAGATCACGCCGTCGCCCACGGTCACGGCCTGGAACTCGTCCTCGCCGGGCGGGGTCGGGAAGGCCTCCCATGTGAGGCCGGCGTCGCGGGTGCTCCAGAGCCGGCCGTTCCACGCGGCCGCCAGCGCCAGCGACCCGCCCGCCCAGACCGCCTGGTAGCGGCCCTGGGGAATCGGCGCCGCGGACCAATGGACGCCGCCATCGCTCGACTGGTACAGGCCGCGGTCGGTGCCCATAACCAGGCGGCTGCCGTCCGCCGCCAGCGCCAGCGGCTGGGCGGCGGGCAGGACCCCCCGCACCTGGCTGTGGCCGGTGACCGTGGTCAGCACCAGGCCCCACCCGGGGTCGGCCTCATAGAGGTCGCCGCCGGGGGCGGCGTCCATCGCATGCCGGTAACCAGTGGAAGTGGGCGCCGCCGCCAGGCGCAGGCCGATCAGGGCGGTCGTCGCCACCAGGGCCAGGGCGAGGCCTACGGCCCGGCTCCGCGCATAGACTCGCATCCGCGTGAAGCTATATCACTGGGTTCGTTGAAGCACCTGCCGGCAAGCCCGTGAAAGGCTTGCGGAGAAAGGTGAACAGCCCGTGGCGCGCGATTTCTTCGCCGACCGTTTGACCCGTGCCGAGCTCGAAGAGCTGACCCGGGCGGCCGGCGGGATCCGTCCCATCTTCGCCTTCGGTTCGCCCTCGTTTCGTAAGCTCGAACGCGCCCCCGAGGACTTCTCCGACGCCGAGCTGATCGACCTCGCGCTCGCCGAGCCCCGCTTCCTGCGCCGCCCGCTGCTGGTGACCGACGACGGCCGTGTGCTGGTCGGGGGCAAAGCGGTCAGCGCAGGCTGAGCAGCGCCTCGGCCAGCCGCGCCGCCGCCGCCGCGTCCGTCATCACGGTGTCGGTGACCAGCACCCGGTAGCCG
>DATCNF010000318.1:0-3415 GCA_036565325.1 Candidatus Dormiibacterota bacterium
CAGCAGATGGTGCTCGAGCTGCGCCCCGCCCACGACCCCACCAAGGCCTACGGCTTCGTGGGAGTGGTCACCTCCCTGGCCGACCTCTCCGCCTCGATCTGGGTCTGGCACCTGACCGGGAAGGAGTGGCAGGCCGAGAAGGTGATCCAGATCCCGGCCGAGCCGGCGCCGGCGGAGAAGCTGCCCGACGTCCTCAAGCCCTTCGGCGCCGTGCCCCCGCTGGTGACCGACCTCAACCTCTCGCTCGACGACCGCTGGCTGTACGTTTCCGCCTGGGGCACGGGCGAGATCAAGCGTTACGACGTCAGCGACCCCTTTAAGCCCAAGGAGACCGGCTCGGTGCGCCTGGGCGGGATCGTGGAGCGCGCCGCACATGCCAAATCGGGACCCCTGAATGGCGGGCCGCAGATGGTCGAGGTCAGCCGCGACGGCCGGCGCGTTTACCTCACAAACTCCCTCTACGGCAGCTGGGACGCGCAGTTCTACCCCGAAGGCATCAAGAGCTGGCTGGTCAAGCTGGACGCCGCCGAGGACGGCTCGCTGCGCGCCGATCCTGAGTTCTTCGAGGAGTTCGAGCAGCGGACCCACCAGGTCCACCTGGAAGGCGGGGACGCCAGCTCCGACTCCTACTGCTACCCGTGAGCACGAGCTCGATGTGGCCCTGGGCAGCCTTCGCGCTGCTCGGGGCCTACCACGGCGTCAACCCGGGGATGGGCTGGCTCTTCGCGGTGGCCCGCGGCCTCCAGCAGCGGAGCCGGCGAGCCGTTCTGACCTCGCTGCTGCCGATCGCGGTCGGTCACGAGGCGTCGATCGTGGTGGCCGTGGTGGCGGTGGCCCTGACCGAGCACCTGGTGGCGCCGCACACGGTCCGCCTCTTGGCCGCCCTGCTGCTGGTGGCTTTCGGCGTCTACAGCCTGGCGCGACCCCGCCGGCACCCCGCCGGCTCCGGGATGCGGATCGGCGCCCCCGGCCTGGCCTGGTGGTCGTTCATCATGGCCTCGGCGCACGGCGCCGGCCTGATGCTGGCGCCGGTCCTCCTGGGCATGCCGGTGGCCGACCAATACCAGGACCTGCGCGCCCTCACGGGCACGGCGTTCGCGGCAGCGGGCATCCACGTGGCCGCGATGCTGAGCGTGATGGCGCTGGTGTCGGTGGTGGTCTACGAGAAGGTCGGGGTGGGCTTCCTGCGCCGCTCCTGGTTCAACCTCGACCTGGCCTGGAGCGGCGTGCTGGTGCTGAGCGGCGCCGTGACGCTGGTCACGGCCTAGGCTTCCGCTTCTCGCGCTCCCTCTGGGCGCGCTGCAACGCAGCCTGTTTCAGGCTGACGTTGTCGACCACCACCTTGGGGCCGCGGACCTTGCGATCGCGCGCCTTGACGCGCGCCCGCTCGGCGGGCGGCAGAGCCTCGACGTCCTCGCTCATCAGTACGATTGGAACACCGTTGGGCGAGGTTGAGACCGGCACCGAAGGCATAACTGCGGGGGCCGTCGAGCAGGCGGCCGCCGACCTCGCCCGCTACCTGTTGCCGACTCCGCTCCAGTACTCGCGCGCCTTCACCGCCAAGGCCGGCTGCCACGTCCACATCAAGATCGAGGGCGTCCAGCCGATCCGCGCCTTCAAGGTCCGGGGCGCGCTCAACAAGCTCTCGCACATGCATCCCGAGGAGCGCTCGGTGGGCGTGATCACCGCCTCCGCCGGGAACCACGGCCAGGGCGTGGCCTACGCGGCCCAGGAGTTCGGGGTCCCGGCCACCGTGTACGTGCCGGAGACCGCCAACGAGCTCAAGGTGGAGGCGATCAAGCGCTACGGCGCGCGGGTTGTCCACGCCGGGCGCAGCTACCAGGATGCCTACCTGGAAGCGGTGCGCGCGCAGGCCGACAGCGGCGCCACCTTCGTGCACGCCTTCGACGACCCGCACGTGATCGCGGGCCAGGGCACGATCGGCGTCGAGCTGCTGCAGCAGCTCGAGAGCTTCGACACCGTGCTGGTCCCGGTCGGCGGCGGCGGCCTGATCTCAGGGATCGCCCTCTACCTCAAGGCCCGGCGGCCGAGCGTGCGCATCATCGGCGTCGAGCCGGCGGGCGCAGACGGGCTGGCGCGCTCACTGGAGGCCGGCCGGATCGTGCAGCTGGAGAAGGTGAGCACCATCGCCGACGGCCTCGCGGCCAGCGGGCCCGGGCGCCTCTGCTTCGAGATCGCGCGCCGCCACGTCGACCGCGTGCTGATCGTCCAGGAGGCCGAGATGCTGCGGGCGATCCGCCTCTACTTCGAATGGGAGCACCTGCTGGCCGAGCCGGCCGGCGCCGCCGCGCTGGCGGCGCTGCTCTACCACTACAACCCGTCGCCGTCGGAGCGGGTTGTGGTGCTGCTCTCGGGCGCCAACGTGACCGACGAGATCATGGTCCGCGCGCTGACCAGGCAGCGCTAGAGCCGCGACAGGGCCCGCGCACCCCGGACAACCCGGGATATCCGCCCCCCAAGGCGTGCCCCACCCCGGGACAACCCGGGATATCCGCCGGTTCTCCTTGTAGGCTTGGTCGAAATACTGCTGGGGGTAGTGCTGTGAAGGCTTACGTGCTCATCAACGCGTCACCTGGTCGCGCGCTCGAGGTGGCCAAGAAGATGCAGGGCCAGTCCGGCATCTCCGCCGCCGATGCCATCACGGGCGAGTACGACGTGATCGCCGTCTGCGAGGCGGGCGACGTCAACGCGATCGGTCAGCTGATCGTGGACAAGATCCAGAAGATCGACGGTGTCTTCAAGACCGTCACGTGTCTTGCGGTGAAATAGCTAGGGTCTCCTCCGCGCCTGGCGCCGGTGCCAGGTGCCGCCGCTGCTGGAACCAGTTCACCAGCTCCATGACCCCTTCGTCGAAGCTGCCGACCTGGGGCGACCAGCTCAGGTCCCGCCGGGAGCCGGAGTCGTCGTAGACGTGGTTCTTGGCGAGCATGTCCAGGCCGTAGTGGTTGGGCCAGCATTCCTGCCCGCTCCGGGCTCGCAGCCACCGCACCGCCGCATCGATGTAGGCGAGGTCGTAGGGGATCGAGGAGATCCGGGCGGGGATGCCCATCACCGCTGCCGCCATCGTCAACAGGTCACGCCAGGTCCCGTCGAAGCCGCCGGCCAGGTAGGTGGCCCCCGGCCGGCCCCGGACGGCGGCGGCGCACAGGGCCCGGCCCAGGTCCGGACCGGCCAGGAAGGTGCGTTCCGCGCGGCCACCGTTGACCAGCCGCAGGCTGCCCGCGCGTAGCTGCCGGAGCAGGCGCTCCAGGATCGGGTCGTGGCCTCCGAACCCGGCCGCCGCGCGCACCACGACCACCTCCAGGTCGGCCCGGTTGAGGCGCAGCCACGCCTCCTCGCGAAGCTTGAGCTTCTCGTAGGCGTGGACGGGCCTGGGCGCGGCGGTCTCCAGGAT
>DATCNF010000319.1:0-4543 GCA_036565325.1 Candidatus Dormiibacterota bacterium
GACAAGCCCCACCCCGGTGCCGCTTTTGCGGCACCGACCTCTCCGGAGGGGAGGTGGATCCCTAGCTCCCGACCGCCGCCCTCAGCGCGAACCAGACGTTGGCCGGGCGCTCGGCCAAGCGGCGCATGTACCAGGCGAACCACTCGCTGCCGTAGCTGATCAGCACCCGCACCCGCTTGCCCTCGGCCACCAGCCGGCGCTGGTCCTTGGCGCGCACCCCGTACATCATCTGGATCTCACAGTCGAGGTCCAGGCGCCGCAGCAGGTCGACATCCTGGGAGGCCAGCCGCACATCGGCACCACCAGCGACCAGCTGCCGCGCCACCCGCTCGTAGGCCTCGCTGACCTCGCTCCGGCTCTGATAAGCGATCTCGGCCGGCTCGCGGTAGGTCCCTTTGACCAGGCGAATCCGCGGCTGCAGGGGCAGCAGGCGCTCCACGTCGGCGGGCGTCCGGCGCAGGTAAGCCTGCAGGCACAGGCCGACATTGGGATGCCGCCGCTTCACGGTCTCGTAGAGGTCCAGGGTGGGGTCGACCAGCTTGGAGGCTTCCATGTCGATGAAGACCATGCCTTTCAGACCCGCCGCCTTCTCGGCCAGGGACGAGATGCGCTCGGCGGTGTCGCCCGGGTCGAGCAGCAGTCCCAGGTGCGTCGCTTTAACGGAAACCTGCGTGTCCAGGCCCGCTGCAGCCAACGCATCCAGGGCCGCCTCATAGCCCTGGGTGGCGCGCTGCGCATCCGCGGCGTCCGTGATGTCCTCGCCCAGCTCCGTCAGCACGACCGCGATTCCCTCCGTCTTCAGCCGCTTGGCGGCCGCGATCGCATCCTGGAGGCGCTCGCCGGGCATGAACTTGCGCGCCGCGCGCCGCCCGGCCCCGCTGTTGGGCAGCTTCTTTCCCAGCCAGCGGTTCCGCGACATCCCGAGCAGCGCGCTGCGCAGCACTCCCACTAGCCGGTGCCCTCGCGGTCGCCGGCGGCCCGCAGCACGATCCGGATCGGGTTCCCGGCAAAGCCGAAATGCTCGCGCAGCCGCTTGTCCAGGAAGCGCCGGTACGAGAAATGAAGCAGGCCGACGTCGTTGACGAAGAGCACGAAGGTCGGCGCCTCCGACGCCGCCTGGGTGGCGAACTTGAGCGACAGCCGCTTGCCCTTGTAGGACGGCGGCGGCCGCTGCATGAAGGCTTCGCGGAGCACGCGGTTGAGCTCGTTGGTGGGCACCCGCAGCCGCCGCTGGCCGACCACCTCGAGCGCGGTGGGCAGGATCCGCGTGACGCCGGCGCGGGTCTTGGCGGAGACCACCACCACGGGCGCGTGGGGCACGAACTTGAAGTCGGACTTCAGCTGCTTCTCCCAGGTCGCCGTCTTGCGCTGCGCGGGCTCGACCAGGTCGGTCTTGTTGATGACCAGGATCAGCCCCTTCCCAGCCTCCAGCGCGTAGCCGGCCACGTGCTGGTCCTGTGCCAGGACCCCGGTCGAGCCGTCCATCACCAGGAGCACGGCGTCGGCGCGCTCCATGGCCTTGATGCCGCGCAGGAGCGAGAAGCGCTCCAGGCGGTCGCGCGCCGATGACTTGCGGCGGATGCCGGCGGTGTCGACCAGCACCACCGGCAGCCCGTCGAAGAGCAGCGAGGTGTCGATGGGATCGCGCGTGGTGCCCGGCACGTCGGAGACCAGGGCCCGGTCGTCGCCCAGCAGGGCGTTGAGGAGCGAGGACTTGCCGACGTTGGGCCGGCCCATGATCGCCAGCCGGGCGGTCTCCTCCTCCTCCGCCACCTCCGGCTCCGGCGGGGGCAGGTCCTCGAGCACCCGGTCCAGGAGGTCGTCCGCCCCGATGCCATGCTGGGCCGAGACCAGCACCGGGTCGGCGAAGCCGAGCTCGTGGATCTCGTGGATGAAGTGCTCCTGGCCGGGATTGTCGGCCTTGTTGGCCGCTACCACCACCGTCCGCCGGGACCGCCGCAGCATGTCCGCGATGTCTCGATCGAGCGGGGTCAGCCCCTGTCGCACGTCGACCATGAAGACGATCGCGTTGGCCTCCTCGATGGCGACCTGCGTCTGGGCCTCGATGGCCGCACGCGAGGCGTCCTTGGCACCGTCCAGGTCGAGCCCGGCGGTGTCCACGACCGTGATCTCGCGGCCTCGCCACTCGCAGACGCCGTACAACCGGTCGCGGGTGAGGCCGGAGGTGTCGTCGACGATCGCCTTGCGCCAACCGATCAGGCGGTTGAAAAGCGTGGACTTGCCGACATTGGGTCGGCCCACGATGGCGACGATGGGGCGAGGCACGCCCCCATTTAAGCGGGGTCCGGCCTCCCTAGACTGAACCGGGTGCTCGAAGACCGGGTGATCCTCAAGGAAGACCAGGTCTTCGTGGTCTCCGACATCAACGGCGACATCCCGGCGGGCAACGACCTGGGCCTCGGCTTCTACCGCGAGGACACCCGCTACCTCAGCGTCTTCGAGCTCCGGCTCAACGGCCGGGTGCCGATCCTGCTCAACCATTCCGTCGACCGCGCCTACGTGGCCACTTTCCAGCTCGTCAACCCCGCGCTCACCAACCCCGACGGCCACCCCATCCCGCGCCAGAGCCTCAGCCTGCGGCGCACCCGCTTCGTCCACAACGGCGGCCTGCACGAGCGGATCGGCCTCCAGAACTGCAACGTGGGGCCGGTCCAGGTCGAGCTCGAGCTGCGCTTCGACGCCGACTACCTGGACATCTTCACTGTGCGCGGTTATCACTCGACGGCGGTCGGCGCCACCCGCCCCACCGAGGTCACCGAGACCGGCTTCATGTTCGCCTACGACGGCGCCGACGCCCTGCTGCGGCGCACCGAGGTGGTCTTCGACCCCCGGCCCCGGCTGGCGACCGGTGTAGCGACCTTCCCGGTCGCGCTGGCGCCCCAGCAGACCTTCGTGCTCATGGTCGACGTGGTGCCGATCGCGGGCGAGGAGTTCCCGGAGCCCGACTTCCAGTTCGACGCCTCGCTCAGCGACCTCGAGCGCACCTACGAGCGCTGGAACGCCGCCAGCACCTCCTACCGCACCGACAACGAGGTGCTCGACAACGGGCTGGTCTGGCGCAGCCTGGAGGATCTCCGGATCCTCTGCGACCAGACCTCGGCCGGGCTGTACCCCACGGCCGGCACGCCCTGGTACGCGGTCCCCTTCGGGCGCGACGCGCTGATCACCTCATTCCAGTGCCTGGCCCTGAACCCCGACCTGGCCTACGGGACGCTGCGCTACCTGGCCGAGCACCAGGGCACCAAGGTCGACCCCTATCGCGAGGAGGAGCCGGGCAAGGTCCTGCACGAGATGCGCTTTGGCGAGCTGGCGCGCCTCAAGGAGATCCCCCACACGCCCTACTACGGCACCGTCGACGCCACCCCCCTCTTCCTGGTCCTGCTGGTCGAGCTGCTGGACTGGACCGGCGACCTCGATCTTTTCAGCGAGCTGCTGCCCAACGTGTTCGCGGCCCTGGAATGGATCGACCGCTACGGCGACCTCGACGAGGACGGGCTGGTCGAGTACACGCAGCACTCGACGCTGGGGGTTCGCAACCAGGGCTGGAAGGACTCCAACAACTCCCTGACCGGCGCCGACGGCAACCCGGCACCGCTGCCGGCGGCCCTGGTCGAGGTCCAGGGCTACGTCTACCACGCCAAGGCGGGGCTCGCACGCCACTTCCGGACCCGGGGCCGGACCGAGGTCGCCGACAAGCTGCAGCGCGAGGCCGATGCGCTCCAGGCCAAGTTCGACGAGCTCTTCTGGATGCCGGAGCGCAGCTTCTACGCGCAGGCGCTCGACCGCGACAAGAACCAGGTGCAGGCGGTGAGCAGCAACCCCGGCCACTGCCTCTGGTCGGGGATCCTGCCCGAGGCGCGGGCCGCCCAGGTCGTGGCGCGGCTGCTGGCGCCCGACATGTTCTCGGGTTGGGGCGTGCGCACGCTGTCCACCGGGGAGCCCAGCTACAACCCGATGAGCTACCACAACGGCTCGGTCTGGCCGCACGACAACTCGATCATTGCCGCCGGCATGCGCCGCTACGGTTTTCGGCGAGAGGCCGAGCTGGTGGCCCGGTCCGTGCTCGAGGCCACCATGCGCTTCACCGACAACCGGGTGCCCGAGCTCTATTGCGGTTTCACCCGTGACCGCCGCTTCAACTCCGGGCCCGGCCAGTACCTGGTCAGCTGCAGCCCGCAGGCCTGGGGCGCCGGCGCCCTCTTCCACTTCCTGCAGACGCTCTGCGGCGTGCACGCGGACGTCTTCACAGGGCGCGTCCGCATCGACCCGCTGGAGACGCCGCTCTTCGACCGGGTCCGGGTGGAGGGCATGCGCGTGGGCGGCGAGTCGCTCGACTTCACGGTCGACCGCACACGTGGCGGCAGCCGCGTCAAGGTCGACCGCAAGCCTGCCGGTTTGGAGCTGGAGCTGCCCGCCTGACGTCCGGCCGCAGGCTCGCGCTCCTGCACTACACCGCACCTCCCGTGACCGGCGGCGTGGAGGGCATCCTGGGCGAGCACCAGCGCCTGCTCCGGGCGGCGGG
>DATCNF010000320.1:0-1785 GCA_036565325.1 Candidatus Dormiibacterota bacterium
CGCCCCAGGAATCCGGTACATCCCCATTTCTAGGGATGTAGGCATCACGACGCCTGTCAGTCATCATGAAGGGATTGCTACGCAAGGTGAGCAATCTGGTTGTGACATGTTGTGCGGGAGTCGCCCCGGTACTACAGTCCGGGTTTCGTTCCGACCCTCGTATTGCTGCCCGTGGTGTTCTTGCTGGTCAGGTCGCGGCGGCGCGGAGTTGTGCCTGGTAGTGGTGCCATCGGGCGCGTGCCTGGTGGCGTCTTCGCCAGGTGCTCCAGGCGTACCGGAAGGTCTCGCTCGCCTGGATGGCGGGCAGCGCCAGGAGGGCGAGAAGCTTGCGGGCTTCGGGCACGGTCACGCGGGTCAGGCCGGTGTTCCGCGGTGGTGCTTCCCATGCGCGGCCCGGGAGCTTGCCGGTGTCGCGCCAGTGTTCGGGCTGGTCAGTGGTGCCGTGGCTGGCCTGCGGCCCGGTAGCGGTGCGCGGGCTGGCGGCCCAGGGCACCGGTGTGCCGGGCGGCCTGGCGGTCGCGACGGCGAGCAGCGCGAGGGCGCACATGGACAGCACGGTGTGGCGGTGGAAGGAGTGCCACCGGCGGAGCTGGTGCTGGTCAAGGCCGGCCTGTCCCTTTCCCTGCTGGAAGCACTCCTCCACCGGCCAGCGTTTCCCCGCGACCTTGACCAGGACGGGCAAGGACACCGGCCCGGGGGCGTAGCAGCAGAAGAACGCCAGGTCATCGTGGTCGGTGATCTTGCGGCGGATCAGCAGCCAGTGCCGCGGCGAGCTGGCCGCGACCATCGCCCACTGGTAATCACGGTGGCCCTTGCAGCCCCGCCCGCAGGTGCGGGTCTCCCAGCAGCGGGCCGGGACGAGCCTGGCCAGGACCGCCGCGTCCTTACGGCCGGCGGCGGTGGTGATCTTGAAGTTGACCGGGACCGCGAGGACGTAGCCTTTCCCTGCTTTCCCGCATGCCGCCCGAAGCTTTGAGCTGCGGCCGTAGACCTCGTCGCCGGCGAGCCACGCGAACGGGACGCTCGCGTCGATCGCCCCGGTGACCATCTCGGTGCCCTGCTCGGTCTTCGTCGTGAACGCGACGTCTTCGGGGACCTGTGCCTGCCGGCGCCGCCGGGTGTCTCCGGACCACTGTTTCGGCAGGTAGAGGCGGAAATCGAATAACGTGTGCGCGCGGGCGGTCACGTAGGCGAGGAACACGACGGTCTGGCAGTTCTCGATCTGCCCGGTGATCCCGGCATGCTGGCGGCCGACGCCGACGGTCATCTTGCCCTTTTTAAGTTCCGCGGTCTCGTCCAGCACCAGGATCGCGCCGGGGTCGGCGAGGCGGGCGAGGATGAACCGCTGCAGCCGCTCCAGCACCACCCGCCAGTCCCAGAGGTACTCGGCCAGCAGCGCCTGCATCCGCCCCGGTGTCGCGTGCCCGGCCTGCTCGCCCAGCTGCCAGCACGACTTGCGGTCACCGGTTACCGCCAGCAGAGCCGCTACGTATGCCACGGCCACCGCAGCTGACCTGGCCTGCGAGAACACCGGGCAGATCAGCCCGGACAGCTCGTCCAGCAGTTCCCGCAGCCACCCCCGGTCCCCTACGCTGGCCCATGCGGCTACCTCATTTTGATCTTGTTTCGTCATAAATCCAAGATCCTGGGGTGGCCGCTCTGCATCCGGCGCGACACGCCGGGCGCACCATGATCATCCCGGCGCTAGCTCACAAACCCGGACTGTAGTACCGGCGGCGCGGCGCTGCTCACGCAGGTTCCCGACCTGCTGTAGCAGCCCTGCAG
>DATCNF010000321.1:0-3595 GCA_036565325.1 Candidatus Dormiibacterota bacterium
CCGGCCGTCGACGCGGGCAGGCGGCGCCGGCCTTTGAGCTCGTCGGCGACCTGCCCGTGGCGGAGGCTGAAGACCTGGAAGCCGCCCGAGTCCGTGGCCAGCACGCCCTCCCAGCCCATGAACGCGTGCAGGCCGCCGCCGGCGGCGACCACGGCGGGGCCGGGCTGGACTGCGAGGTGGTAGGAGTTGCAGATCAGCGCCTGGACCCCGGCCCGGTGGGCGGCGCCCACGTCGAGACCTTTGAGGGCGGCCCGGGTGGCGACGGCGAAGAAGCCCGGCGTCTCCAGGCGGCCGTGCGCGGTCTCGATCACGCCGCGGCGGGCATTGCCGTCGCGGGCGAGGACCTGGAACCGCAGCACCCGGATATTGTCGTGCGCATGACGGAGGAGGACGCCGCCCCGCCGGGCGACCCCAAGCCGGCCCGGTCGCGCCGCAAGCCGGCACGGCCGCGCAACGCGCAGTACTGGATGATCGTGAGCTCGCCGGAGAACTTCAGGAAGACGCGCGAGCACGGTTTCACGGCCCAGGGCATCAAGGTCCGGCACCGGCGCCGGGTGGAGACCATGCGCCAGGGCGATCGCGTCCTCTATTACGTGGCGGGCCGGATGGCCTTCGCCGCCACCGCCACCGTGACCTCGCCCATGTACGAGGACCACACCCCGATCTGGCGCACGGCCCGCCGCGAGGAGGACTACCCCTGGCGCGTGCGCATGCGCCCGGACGCCGTGCTCGAAGAGGCTGACTGGGTGCCTGCCAAGGACGTCGCCTACCGGCTCGAGTACGTGCGCAAGTGGCCACCCGAGCACTGGACGCTCGCGTTCCAGGGCCATCTGCACCAGTTCGCCCAAAAGGACTTCAAGCTGATCGAGGACGAGATCCGGCGCACCCGCCGAGCCCGGGCCACGGTGTCACAGCCAGACCCCTCGGCGGTGCTGGATAAGTGATGACGGCCAAGGCCGCACCTGATTTGCCTGAGGAGCCCGAGCCGGGGATCGCCCCGCCGCAGCACAAAGCGGTCAAGGGCGACCCGTTCGAGGACCTCTTCATGGCCGAGTACGGGCGCGTGGTGGCGATCGCCAACCGCGTGCTGGCCGACCGCGGCGAGGCCGAGGACGTGGCCCAGGAGGTCTTCGTCGACTTCCACCGCCGCCATCGCCCCGACGCCGGCTTCGCGGGCGCCTGGCTGCACCAGGCCGCCGTGCACACCTCGCTCAACCGGTTGCGCAGCCAGCGCCGCCGGGAGAAGCGGGAGCTGGCCCAGGTGCTGGCAGAGCGGCCGGGGCCGTCCGACGACCCGGCCCGGCTGGCCGAGATCGCCGAGGAGCGGCTCACCGTGCGCCTCGCCCTGCAGCGCCTGCGGCCCAAGGCGGCGGCCGTTCTCGTCCTGCGTTATTCAGGTCTCAGCTACGCCGAGGTGGGCGCCGCCCTCAAGGTCGGAACCGGCCAGGTCGGCACCCTGCTTCGCCGAGCCGAGCAGGCCCTCAAGAAGGAGTTGGAAGTTGGCACATCTCTCTGACGGAACCCTCCGTCGCATGTACGACGAGCCACTGGCCGTCCCCGAGACGGCCCGCGGCCACTACGCGACCTGCGCCGATTGCCAGGGTCGCTTCACCGGGATCGCCGAGGACGCGCGGCAAATGACGGCCGCCCTGGCGGTACCCGCCGCCACCGTGGACGCCGCCGCCGCGCACAAGTCGCTGACGGGCAGGCTCGAGCCGCGGAAGCGGTTCGTCCTGCAGCTGCCCCGGATGTCGTCGAACCGCGCCCGGCGGACCGGGTTGGTGGCCCTGGTGGCGGCCAGCCTGGCACTTTTGGCGGTGGTCTCCCCACTCGCTCAGGACGTGGTCAACGTTTTCGAGCCGCAGCAGGTCCAGCAGGTGACGCTGACCCAGGCTTCGCTGGCCGGCTTTCCCGACCTCTCTCACTGGGGCACCGTCGCCGTCACCCAGCAGCCCGAGCTGAAGCAGGTCAACAGCGCGGCGGATGCGCAGGCCGGCACCGGCCTGCCGCTGATGCACGCCGGCGCCTTGCCGGCCGGGACGCCGGCGCCGCAGTTCGCAACGCTCACCGCGGGCTCCGGCAGCTTCACCTTCGACAAGGCCAAGGCCGACGCCTACGCCGCCCAGCAAGGCGCCAAGGCGCCCCAGCTGCCGGCCAATCTGAACGGCTCGCGCCTCGACGTGACCCTGGGTCCGGCCGAGGTCGCGCTCTACGGCGGCGACCTCGCCGCGGCCGTACAGCAGGGCACCAAGAGCGACACCAGCACCAACCGCAGCGACCTGCTGCCGCAGGTGGCGATCGCCATCGCCAAGACCCCGAAGGTCTCCTCGACCGGGGCCAGCGTGGCGGATATCAAGGCCGCGATCGAGGCTCAGCCGGGTGTGTCGGCCGACCTCAAGAAGGCCATCGACTCGATCGGCGACCCGACCAAGACGCTGCCAATCCCCGTGCTGGACGGGATCACCACCAGCGACAGCGGAACCTTCGCGGACGGTACGCACTGGGTCTACGAAGGCGACAACACCCTGGGTGGCGTCATCTTCATCCGGGGCGGCAACGTCTACCTGGTGGCGGGCAGCCTGACCGAACAGCAGGCGCTCGCGATCGCGAATACCCTCTAAAGCGCTCTGCTAGACCTCCGGGAAAGGCAGGCGGCGGCCACCGCGGCCGCCGCCGCGCCTGCCGTCCACACCTCGGACCTGACCAAGCGCTATGGCAAGCAGGTGGCGCTGGCGGGCCTCACGATGACCGTCCCGCCGGGTGAGGCGTTCGGCTTCCTGGGTCCCAACGGCGCCGGCAAGACGACCGCCGTCAAGCTGCTGCTGGGGCTGGCCGCACCGACCTCCGGCGAGGGCTGGGTGCTGGGCAAGCCGCTCGGCGACCGCTCCGCCCGGCGCCGGATCGGCTACCTCCCGGAGCTCTTCCGCTACCAGGGCTGGCTGAGCGCCCGCGAGGTGCTGGGCCTGCACTGCGAGCTGGCCGGCCTGCCGCGCTCGACCTGGGCGGGCGAGGTCCAGGCCGCGCTCGAGATCGTCGACCTCGCCGGGCGCGCCGAGGACCGGGTGGGCACCTTCTCCAAAGGCATGCAGCAGCGGCTGGGCATCGGCGCGGCGCTGCTGGGCAAGCCCGAGCTGATCTTCCTCGACGAGCCGACCTCCGCTCTCGACCCCGTGGGCCGGCACGACGTGCGCCAGATCATCCACTCGGTCAAGGAGCGGGGGACCGCGGTCTTCCTCAACTCCCACCTGCTGACCGAGGTGGAGATGGTGTGCGACCGGGTCGCCATCGTGGACCACGGGAAGGTGGTGGCCAGCGGGACGCTCGACGACCTGCTGGGCGGCCACGCGGTGCGCATCCGGGTCACCGGCTTGAAGCCTCGCGAGCGGGCGTCCCTGAGCTCCTTCGGCGAGGTCGACGACGACGGGGAGTGGATCACCGTGCGCGGGCTCGACCCCGAGCGGGTGCCCGACCTGGTGGACGCGGTGGTGAGCCTGGGCGGGCGCCTGTACCAGGTCGAGCCCCGGCACCAAACGCTGGAGGACCGCTTCCTGCAGCTCCTCTCCGAGCAACCCCACCCTCGACCCCACCCCAACCC
>DATCNF010000322.1:0-2697 GCA_036565325.1 Candidatus Dormiibacterota bacterium
GTGCCCCAGTACCAGCCGGTCCCCTACCGGCAGGCGGTCCCCCACCAGACGCAGTGGTGGATCTGGGCGGTGGCCGGCGGCCTCGTCCTCCTGTTCATGATCTTCCTCGGCATCGTGGCCCTGGTCCTGTCGCCCGGGGGCCCGATTCGCTGCACGGGCGCCAGCTGCCAGCGCGTGAAGCTGGCGCCGCCGCTGGGCGCGCCCCACCGCTACACCAGCTCCGCCCTCGGCTACTCGGTGGACTACTACGACCACCCGGAGCTGCAGGGCCATCTCAAGGTGTCGGGCACGGACGCCACCTCCATCGCCTGGGAGATCGACACCAAGATCGGCAACTTCCCCTGGGTGCTGGTCGGTGAGAAGGTGAGCGGCCGCAACGCCCAACAGGTGGTGGAGGGGCTCCAGCAGTCCAAGTTCGCCGACGCCCAGTACCTGTACACGGTTCCCGGCGTGACCTTCGGCGCCACGCCGGGCTACGCCAACGTCTACCGGATCAGCCTGCAGGCCAGCGGCGGCCAGACCCTCGAAGGCAGGCTGGTGATCTCGGCGGCGATCAAGAACGGCATCGCGCTGGAGGTGGTGGCGGTCGGCCCCTACATCAAGAGCACCACGGCCGACGGCCATCCCAACCCCAGCAACACCTTCATCACCGAACTCGCCGACGAGACCCTGAAGAACGTCTACTGGCCGGGCGACCCCGAGCTGTAGGGCTCGATCAGGGCCGGGGCCTCCATCAGGGTCGCCGTGGCCTCGGCGACCCTGGCACCGTCGGCGATCCGCTCGATGCGCGCGCTGGCGTAGACGAGGGTGCGCCGGACCCGCTCGACGCGGCCGCTCACGCGCACCCGGTCGCCCAGCTTCAGGGGCTGGCGGTAGCGGACCTCCAGGCGCCCGGTGACGCCGGGGTGGCCGGCGTGCCAGGACGCCCAGCCGACCGCCTCGTCGAGCATGAGCGCCACCAGGCCGCCGTGCACGATGCCGGCCCAGCTCTGGTAGCGCTCCGGCACCTCGTATTCGGCCACCGATTCGCCGTCCAGGGGCTGGAAGGCCATGCGCAGACCTTCGGGGTTCTGCGGGCCGCACCCGAAGCAGCGGCCGTCATATGTGACCTCCAACCCGATCGAGGGTAACGTAGGTCCTATGGCGATCGCGGCCAAGAACCTGCTCGTGGAAGACCGGCTGCCGGCGGTGCTGATCACGCTCAACCGGCCGGAGACCCGGAACGCGCTCTCCACCCCGCTCATGGAGGAGCTCACCGCCGAGCTGGAGCGGCAGAGCGCCCGCCCCGATTGCCGCGCCATCGTGCTGGCCGCCAAGGGGGCGGCCTTCTCGGCCGGCCACGACCTGAAGGAGCTCGTCGACCGCACGCTCGACGAGGAGCGGGCGATCTTCGAGACCTGCACCCGGATGATGGACACCATCCAGCGACTGCCCCAGCCGGTGATCGCCGCCGTGCAGGGCATCGCCACCGCCGCCGGCTGCCAGCTGGTGGCCACCTGCGACCTGGCCATCGCCTCGTCCGAGGCCCGTTTCGCCACGCCGGGGGTCAGGATCGGCCTCTTCTGCTCGACGCCCATGGTCGCGGTGAGCCGCAACATCGGCCGCAAGCGGGCGCTCGAGATGCTCCTGACCGGCAAGCCGATCTCGGCCCAGACCGCCGCCGATTGGGGGCTGGTCAACCGGGTGGTGCCGCCCGACCAGCTGGAGGCCGCGGCGCTGGAGCTGGCCGGGCAGGTCGCCTCCTCCTCCCCGCTCACGCTCAAGATCGGCAAGCAGGCCTTCTACGAGCAGATCGGCAAGGAGCAGGATGCGGCCTACGACCTGATGGGCGAGGTCATGTCGAAGAATGCGATGACCGGCGACGCCCAGGAGGGCATGAGCGCCTTCCTGGAGAAGCGCGATCCGACCTGGCGAGGCGAGTAGGCACAGCCCCCACCCCAACCCTCCCCAGGGGGCGGGGGTCTTCTGTCCTAGGTCTTACAGCTCCAGCGGCCGCTGACCTTCAGCTTGCCGGTGCCACTGCCGACGTTGGTCAAGGTCGCGTCGAGGGTTCCCGACTCCTCGTCGTTGTTGACCGCGAACGCGACCGTGTCGCCCGTCCCCGACTCCCACACCCTGCTGTTGTCCAGGTTGTGGACCTGGACCACGGTGGTGGACTCGGTGTACTGGCCCGGACCTCGGTAGGGATCGGCGGTCACCACCAGTCCGAACACGGCGGGGCCCACCTGCCCGAACACGTGCAGCGCCCACTGGCCGGCGGTCTTGGAGTTCTTGCCCGTGCACTCGCTCACCTGCCCGGGCTGAGAGGCGACCACCTGGCCGATGCGGCCGGTCAGCTCGCCGCTCAGCGCCAGGTCCTGGTTCCAGTTGCCGCCGAAGCCGTTGGGCGTGATGGCGGCCGTCACCGGCAGCTGGGCAGACGTGCTCGGGGAGGGGGCGGTCGCCTCCTGGAGGGTCGAGCAACCGCAGAACGCCAAGGCCACGATGACCATGCCCACAAGACGTGGGGAGCGACGGGGCATGTGCTTCCATGTTAACCGTGACCGAGCCGGAAGCCGCCCCCCGGGCCGCCCCGACCCGGGCGATGCGCTCCCTGGAACGCGCCTTCCTGCTGGGCGTCGAGGGCACCAGCGAGGTGCTCCTGGTCCGCCATGGCGACTGCTACGACGGCCTCGACGGCGAAGCCGACGCCGACCC
>DATCNF010000323.1:0-2163 GCA_036565325.1 Candidatus Dormiibacterota bacterium
GGGCAAGCCGGCTTCGGCCGGGTCCCTTCCCCCCGCCCGCCCCCCTGCGAAAAGGAGGCCCTGGGTCAGCCCGCGAGCGGTCGCCGCCGCGATCTCGGCCCCGGGCAGGTTGGGATCCCAGCCGGTGAACGAGAAGGCGACCACTCGGCCCGAGTCGAAAACGCGTTCGACCGCGTCCCGCACCGCCGCCGCTCCGGGCCCCCCGGCGGCCGGGTAGTTGACCGCGGGCATCTCCTCGATCACCACCAGGTCGCAGTCGAGATGGAGGTAGATCGGGCCCTCCGGGAGGTCGGCGGCGCTCAGGTCCTCGACCTCGGCCTGGCGCACGCCGGCCACCTCCAGGTTGGTGTCCTCGCCCGGGTCGAGATCCCGAGCCCCGACCAGGAGCAGGCGCCGGCCGGCGACCGGCCGCAGGTCTACGGCCTCCACGATGGTCTGCTCGCCCAGGCCTGTGATCATCGCCAGCGGCATCCCGCCCAGGAAGCCGGAGGGAGTCGTCTCCCAGGTGTTGAAGTCGCCGTGGGCGTCCAGCCAGACCAGGGCCGGGTCCAGGCCCTGTGCCTGGAGGCCGGCCAGCACCCCCAGGGTGGCCACGCAGTCGCCGACCTGGACACGTGGTTGATCGGTTGCCGCCACCCGCCGCGCCAGCTCGGCGTAAAGCACGCCCATGCGCACCTGGGCCGATCCGCCGGGGAGCGGCGGCAACACGGTGTCGGCCGGCGCCAGCTGGGCCGCTTCCCGGGTCCGGGACCCGATGAAGTAAGGGACGAAGATCACCAGCGCCAAACGTACATGGCTCGGCTCGCCGTGCTATTGAGAAGGAGGCATGACGACAGCGATCCAGATTCGCGGCTTGGCCAAGGACTACGGCGCGGGCCGGGGCCTCTTCGACCTCGACCTCGAGGTGCCGAAGGGAGAGGTGTTCGGCTACCTGGGGCCCAACGGCGCCGGCAAGTCGACCACCATCCGGCTCCTGATGGCCCTGATCCGGCCGAATCGCGGCCGGGCCGAGATCTTCGGGCTGGACTGCTTCGCGCAGGACGTGGAGGTCAAGAAGAAGGTCGGCTACGTGCCCGGCGAGCTGCCCCAGTTCGGCGGCCTCCGCGGCCGCGAGATCGTGGCCTACCTGGGCTCCATGGGCGGCGGCGTGGACGAGGCATACGTGCAGCGGCTCGCCGAACGTCTCCAGCTCGATCTCTCGCGCCGGTTTCGCGAGTACAGCAGCGGCAACAAGCAGAAGCTGGTCAACGTCCTGGCTCTCATGCACCGGCCGGAGCTGCTGATCCTGGACGAGCCGACGACCGGGCTCGACCCGCTCAACCAGCAGGAGTTCTACGCGCTGGCCCGGGAGGCCCGCGACGCCGGCGCCACCATCTTCCTGTCCTCTCACATCCTGTCCGAGGTCGAGCACATCTGCGACCGGGTCGGCATCATCCGCGCCGGGCGGCTGATCAAGGTCGCCAGCCTGGAAGAGCTGCACCACATCCGCACGCATCGCGTCGAGATGGAGTTCGCCGGCGAGCCGCCGGTCGCGCGCATCCGCGCCGCCGTGGGCGTCGAGGACGTGGTGGTGGAGGAACATCGCGTCTACTGCGTGCTCCGCGGCAGCTTCGAGGGCTTGATGGCCGCGCTGGAGGGCGCCCGCGTCGTCAACCTCACCAGCCACGAGCCGACCCTCGAGGAGACTTTCCTCGAGTACTACGCCTCGGACGGCCGGGAGCCGGCCCCGGACGCGGCCGCATGCTGAGGTACGCGTTCCGCCTGCACCGCTGGGGGATGCTCGGCTTCGGGCTGACCGCCGCCCTCAGCGCCTACGCCCAGGGCTCGGCGTTTCAGACCCTGGCCGGCCGTACGCCCGCCGAGCGCGCCAGCTTCGTCAAGGGCGTCACCTCCTTGGCCAAGCAGCTCAGCTACCTGCTCCCGGCCCCGACGCACGTCGAGACCCTGGCCGGCTACGTGCTCTGGCGCGCCTGGGGCAGCCTCCCCATCATCGTCACGGTCTGGGCGGTGGCCGCCGCCTGCGGGGCGGTGCGTGGCGATGAGGAGAAGCTCCTGGTCGACGCCTGGCTGGCAGCCGGGGTCTCCCGGACCCGGCTCGTGCTGACGCGCCTGGCGGCCTTCGGACTGGCGGCGGCGGTGATGGCGGCCGCGGCCGGCCTGGGC
>DATCNF010000324.1:0-2913 GCA_036565325.1 Candidatus Dormiibacterota bacterium
AGACAGGCCATGGCCCGGCTGGGCCGGGCGCTGGTGGCGCTGGACACCCACCGGACGCCGGTCCACATCGGCGCCGCCACCCGGCTCATGCTCGAGGGCCTGCGCGACGGGCTGCGGGAGGGAGAGACCCGGGACCTGGTCGCGCGGCTGCTGGATCCCGAGCAGACCGATGCCGCCCTCGACGCGCTCGGGGAGGTGGGGTGGACGCTCGACCCCCTGCTCCACAACAACGTGAACGCGACCATGGTCCGGGGCGGGATCAAGATCAACGTGATCCCCAGCGAGATCGAGCTCGACCTCGACTGCCGCCTGCTGCCAGGGCAGACCGCCGAGGACTGGCTGGGGGAGCTGCGCGGAGTGATCGGGGAGGACGCGGAGCTGTCGATCATGCGCCAGAGCCCGGCCATGCCGGAACCGGAGCTGGGGCCCTTCTTCGAGACGCTGCGCGCGATCCTGCGCGAGGCCGACCCGGACGGGACGCCGATCCCCTACCTGGTCAGCGGCGGGACCGACGCCCGGCACTTTGCGCAGCTCGGGATCCGGACCTACGGGTTCCTGCCCCACAACTTCCCCAAGGGCGTCGCCTACGAGCGGGCGATGCACGATGCGGACGAGCGGGTGCCGGTGAGCGCGCTCGAGTTCGGGACCGCGGCGGTGCACGAGGCGATCCTCCGCTACCGCGGATAGAATTCCGGCGCTTGCGATTGCCCCTGGCCGTGGTGGCCGCCCTGGTCCTGTCTGCGCTCGCGCCGGTCCCGGCAGCGGCCGCCCCCGCTCACAGCTCCCGGCATGTGGCCCTGGCCAAGGGCGCAAACCGCGCCGGGGCCGCCACCCAGCCCGCGGCGGCGCTGCCCCCGCTCACTTACAGCGGCGGGCCCGTGGCACTCAGGCCCCGGGTCTACCTGGTGTTCTGGGGCAAGGAGTGGACCGACGGCAGCTTCAGCAGTGCTCCCTTGGAGACCTACGTCCACGATTTCTTCAGCGCAATTGGCGGCAGCGCCTGGCTCGGTAGTACGGGCGAATACTGCCAGGGCGTGACGGTCGGGGCCACCAGCTGCCCATTCGGATGGGCGCCGGTTCCCAATCCGCCGGGACAGCTGGGCGGCGTTTGGGTCGACAGCACAGCCGTACCACCGACCCCGATCGATGCACCGGACGATACGGAGATCTGGAAGGCGGTCCACCGCGCCTACGTCCATTTTGCCGACGCACACGCCGCCTACATGGTGTTCACACCGCCCAACCACGATCCGTCCAACTTCGGCACCGGAACCAACGCCATCTGCGCGTGGCACGACTCCAATCCCAACGCCGGGCCCGCGCCCTACGCGGTGATCCCCTTCCTGCCGGATGCCAGCAGCCCCAGCAGCCCCAACAGCTGCGGCACCCACGAGGTGAACGCCACCCCTCGGGGCTACTACGACGGTTTCAGCATCATGGCCGGGCATGAGTACGCGGAGATCCTGACCAACCCGTTTCCGAACACCTCGACGGTGGCCTGGGCCGACGCCGCGGGTCAGGAAAACGCAGACAAATGCCTGTGGAGCACCGCCAGTCCCGCCACCAACCAGCCCTCCGGCAGCCAGCAATTCGCGGTCCAGTCCCTCTGGAGCAACGCGGCCGCCGGGTGCGTCAATGACAGCGCCCACGCGCCGCCCGTGGGTGCCGGTCGCGGGTACTCGATCCTGACCGGGTTCGGTGGCATCTACTCGTTCGGCAACGCCCGCTACTG
This sequence comes from Candidatus Dormiibacterota bacterium, assembly GCA_036565325.1. Classification (GTDB taxonomy): domain Bacteria; phylum Chloroflexota; class Dormibacteria; order Dormibacterales; family Dormibacteraceae; genus CF-28. The sequence continues at coordinate 1,733 of DATCNF010000324.1, forward strand.
GGGCAACCTCATCGACCGTGGCTACCCGGGGCAGGCGGTCAGCCTCACCGAGATGCCTGACGGCGCCGGCTACAGCATCCTGACCGCCCCGGGCGGGATCTACAGCTTCGGCGACGCCCGCTACTTCGGGAACCTGCTGGATCACGGCTTTCCAGGCCCCGCAGTCTCCTTGGCGGAGACACCGGACGGCGGCGGCTACGCGCTCCTGAACTCCGCGGGCGCGGTCTACAACTTCGGCGCCAGCCAGTATTTCGGAAACCTGCTCGACCACGGCTACGGCGGCACGCCCGTGGCCCTCGCCTACACGCCAGCCGGCCTCGGCTACTACATCCTGACCGCGCAGGGCGCGATCTACAGCTTCGGCGACGCGCCCTACATGGGCAACCTGATCGACCACGGGTACCTGGGCCAGGCGATCGGCCTGGCGGTCACCAAGGACGGCCTCGGCTACTCGATCTTGACAACCTCTGGCGCGCTCTACAGCTTCGGCGACGCGCCCTACCTGGGGAACCTCCTGGACCACGGCTACCCGGGTCCGGCGGTGGCGGTCTCGGGCACGCCCTAACAAGAACGGCTCTCGAGATTGGGCGACATCCCGGAGTTCTCCGACGTCCATCGCGGCAGCCCTTGTCCGAGTCGCCCGGTCGACTCCCGGGGGCTTGTTAAGACCGTACGTATGTTCGTGTCTGTGGTAAAATTGCGTCATGTTGAATGGGGGTGGGGGGGACTTCGCCAGCCTCACCGCACACGAGCACCGCAACGCCATGCTGGAGGAGCTCGAGGCGGTTGACGTGGACGCCTTGGCGCCAGAGCAGCTCGGCGCCGAGCTCAAGTTCCTGCGCGCCACCGTGGACCTGATCGAGCTCCAGGTCGCCCGCCGGCTGGCCGCTTTCGACCGCCGTCAGGCGTTCTACGACCTGGGCGAGCACTCGACGGTGGATTGGATCCGAACCCACACCCACGTCTCAAGCGCCAGCGCCGACAGTCAGGTCACACTGGCTCGTCAGCTCGAGACCCTCGAGCCGACCGTGGAGGCGGTCCAGCAGGGCGAGATCTCCTTCGAGCACGCGTTGCTGATCGCCCGCCAGGTGAGCGATCTCCCCGAAGACACCGCATTGCAGGCCCAGGCCGAGCTCTTGCCCGCGGCCGCCAAGAGCGATCCCCGCGAGCTGCGCAAGCTG